>NZ_JBSFSA010000051.1:0-43229 GCF_053589515.1 Streptomyces sp. NPDC003327
AAACACACCCCCTTCCCCCCCCCCCCGCTCTACCGATGGGGTGAGTACGCGTACTCACCCCGCCCCCCTCCTCGTACCCATCCGCCGTGCCGCACCGGCTTCTGGGCTCCGAGCATGCCGAACGAGACCGGGCCCAGTGCCGCTTCATTCACCACCCCCGACACCGCTGCCGCTTCGGGCGCGACCGGCTCCCGGGCCTCGTCCTGCCTGACCGGCGCCCTCGGGTGCGGCGGCGCCGCGCTCCTCGCCGTCCTCGTCCTGGTGGGCACCCTCGCGTGGGCGGCCCACGACGCGACGGACTACCCGCGCGTCGCACCCGAGGAGATGGCGAACCGCGCCTTCCAGCGCTCCCGGGAGGCGTACGGGATCCTCGGCTTCACGCGGACGATCGCACCCGGAGTCGAGAAGATCGGCGTCAGCACGGAGAACACCTTCGGCGCCTCCTCCTGCTACGACGGAGGCCTCCTCGGCCTCGCGGACGAGACCGTCGACGGCGCCTCCTCGATGAGCCACCGATGGGCCCTGGACCACGTCCCGGCCGACCGCGCGGTCGCCGGCCTCCGCCGGCTCCACCAGCACCTCAAGGACACGGGCTGGGAGGTCACCTCGTACCGCGAGGGCGAACGGGGCCGGGACTGGGACCTCTTCGTCCAGCGCGACGACGGCGAGGAGCGGATGTCCTTCACCTGGTACGCGGACCGGGAGTACTTCACCGGGGGCGCGAGCGCCCCGTGCGCGTACGACCCGGAGTGGACGCCCGGCGACCCCGGCCCCGCGGGGGAGAACGAGCACCCGCCTGCCTTCGGTCCCGCGCGCTGAGGGGCTGCCGCCGCCGGGCGCCCATATCCCAGGGCGCCCATACCCCAGGGCGTCAGGGCGTCAGGGCGTCACGGGGACGGGAGCGGGGGCCGCGTCCGGGTCCGGCTCCGGGTCGGAGCGCGGATCCGCGTCCGGGCCCGGGTCCGGACGCTCCTCGCCCAGCTGCTCCCGCAGGTAGTTCCAGACCACCGCGACCAGCGCGGCCAGCGGGACGGCGAGCAGGCTCCCCACGATGCCGGCCAGGCTGCCGCCGAGCGTCACCGCGAGGAGGACGACGGCCGCGTGCAGCCCCAGCCCGCGACTCTGGATCATCGGCTGGAACACGTTCCCCTCCAGCTGCTGCACCACCACGATGATCGCCAGCACGATCAGCGCGTCCGTCAGCCCGTTCGACACCAGCGCGATGAGCACCGCGACCAGACCCGCGAACAGGGCGCCCACGATCGGCACGAACGCGGAGACGAACGTCAGCACGGCGAGCGGGACGACCAGCGGGACGTCGAGGACCCACAGCCCCAGGCCGATGAACACGGCGTCGAGCAGACCGACGAAGGCCTGACTGCGCACGAACGCCCCCAGGGTGTCCCAGCTCCGCTCCGCCACGACCGGGACGTCGACGGCGAGCCGACCGGGCAACTGGCGGGCCAGCCACGGCAGGAACCGGGGACCGTCCTTCAGGAAGAAGAACATCAGGAAGAGGGCGAGGAAGGCCGTCACCACACCGTTGAACACGGTGCCGACGCCGGTCGCGACGGCGGTGACCATGCTGCCGACGCTGTTCTGGAGGCGGCCCATCGCCGTGTCGAGGGCACCGGAGATCTCGTCGTCGCCGATGTTCAACGGCGGTCCGGCCGCCCACTCGCGCAGCCGCTGGATCCCCTCGACCACGCCCTTGGACAGCTCACCGGACTGGGACGCGACCGGCACCGCGATCAGCGCGACGACACCGATCACGACGAGTATGAACGAGACCGTTACCACCGCCGCCGCCAACGCGGGCGGCCAGCCGTGCCGTCGCAGGAAGCGCGTCAGCGGCCAGGTGAGGGTGGTGAGGAGGAGGGCGACGACCAGCGGCCAGACGACGGACCACATGCGACCCACCAGCCACAGGGTCACCCCGGTCAACAGCAGGACCAACAACGACTCGGCCGACACGCGGGCCGCTGTGCGCAGCGCCGCGGCGGCCTTGGTGGAACTCAAGGTGGCAGACATGGGGACCACCCTAGGGACCCCGCGACCCGCCCCGCGCACGGCCGTCGCCTTCGCCGCCCCTCCCACCGGCCCCCCTCGGCGCCCTCTTGCGGTCCTCTGGTGTGCCCTCGGAGCCTCCCGACTCGCGACGTACCTCTTGCGGGGGACCCGAGGGCGGTCGCGTAGCCCGTGAGGACGACCCCGTGCCCGTACGGAGACGGACTTCCGGGTCCGGGCGGAACCCGGGCCCCCGCTCGACGTCTTCCCCCGCGTCGGCCCGACCGTCGGGGCGACGACCGGGAGGACGTGATGGTGGATCGGATACGCGAGCGGACGCGGGCGAAGGCGTCCGCGCCCGAGTACCAGGGAGCACTCGGCTCGCTGTCGGTGAACGCCTCGCTGCCGGAGGTCCTCGCCCGCGCCGTCGAGGAGCTGCGGGCGGCGGAGTCGGCCGGGGACCTGCGGGAGGCGGCGCGCTGCGGGCTCGCCGTCGCCGAGGCCTGCCGCAGGCTCGGACGGATCGAGGAGGCGGACCGGGCGTGGAAGGCGAGCTACCGGGCGGCGCGTGCGGCCGGCCACGAGGGCGCGATGGCGTGGGCCCTCTGGAGCGGCGGCACGCTCGCCCGGCAGCGCGGTGCGCTGAGGCTCGCCCACCGCCTGCTCCGGCTCGCCGCCGAGGCCGGCGAGCGGGGCGGCGACGTCGTCGCCCGCGGCTACTCGCTGGCGGGCCTCGCCGAGACCGGGCGCATCCAGGGCGACTACGCGGCGGTGCGGCGGCTGCACGAGCAGCTGCTCGCCGAGGCCCGCCGCCGCGGCGAGGCCCGGCACACGGTGTGGGCCCTCGAAGGCATCGCGCAGATGCACCGCAACACCGGCTCCTACGACGAGGCCCTCGCCCTCTTCGAGGAGGCGGCCGAGATCGCGTACGGCGCCGACGACCGGCGCGGGTGGGCCTGGGCGCTGCGGGGCGTCGCGGACGTGGTGTCCGTACGGGACGGGGACGTCGAGCGCGCGCTGTCGCTGCTCTCCCGGGCGGCGGAGGCCTGCCGCGAGATCCGGCTCTCCGGCGCGCTCGCCTACAACCACAAGATGCGCGGCAACGTGCTGTACCGGGCGGGCCGGTACGAGGAGGCCCGCGAGTGGTACGCGCGGGCGCTGGGGGAGTTCCGCGCCATGGACGAGCCGCGCGGCACGGCACTGTCGCGCCTCGGCCTCGCCAAGTCCACCGCCCGCCTGGGAAGCCCCGCCGCGGAGACCGCCGCCGAACTCGTCGAACTGCGCGCGACGCTGGACCGCATCGGGCTGCGGTACGCCCGCGACATGGTCGACAAGGCTGCCGTCGAGCTGGGGATCGGCCCGCTGCCCGACACGGGTGCGGAGGGTGCGGTGCGGCCCGCGGGCCGTGCGGAGGGCGCGCGGGCGGCGGCCGGTGCGGAGGGTGCGCGATGAACGCCGTCCCGGCCTCGCTCTCGCCGGTGTCCGTGCCCGCCACGCCCGCCGCCGCGGCGCGGGCCGCCGGGGCCCTGGAACGCTGCCGCGCCCTCGTCCGGCCCGCCCTGGTGGAGGCGGTCGGCCGGTCGCACCCGTGGACCGGGGAGATGGCGGCGTACGCCCTGGGCTGGAGCGACACGGCCGGAACACCGGACCCGGATGGCTCCGAGGGCAAGGGGGTGCGGCAGGCGCTCGTCCTCCTGGCGGCCGAGGCCGTGGGCGCGGACGCCCGGGTCGTCGTCGAGGGCGCCGTGGCCGTGGAGTTCGTCCACACCTTCTCGCTGCTCCACGACGACATCATGGACGGGGACGGACTGCGGCGGCGGCGCCCCGCGACCTGGACGGCGTACGGCACGGGTCCGGCGGTCCTGGCCGGTGACGCGCTCCTCGCCCTGGCCCTGCGGACGCTGGCGGAGTCACCGAACCCCCGTGCGGCGGCCGCGGTGCGCCACCTGTGCGGGACGCTGACCACGCTGGTGTCCGGGCAGGCGGACGATCTGGAGTTCGAGCGGCGCCCGTGGAGCGGCCCGGGAGCGGTGGGCCCGCAGCGGTACCGGTCGATGGCGGAACGCAAGACGGGCGCCCTGCTGGGCTGCGCGACGGCGCTCGGCGCGGAACTCGGCGGGGCTCCGGCCCGAACCGTCTCCGTGCTGGAGCGGGCCGGCCGTCATCTGGGCGTCGCCTTCCAGGCGGTGGACGACCTGCTCGGCGTCTGGGGCGATCCGGCGGTCACCGGCAAGCCCGTCCACGCCGACCTGCGGCAGCGCAAGAAGACCTACCCGGTGCTCGCCGCACTGGCCGCAAGCGGCACGGCCGCGCGGGACCTCGCGGCGCTCCTCGCGTCCCCCGACCCCCTCGACGAGGCGGCCGCGGCGCGCGCCGCCGCACTCGTCGAGGAGGCGGGCGGCCGCGCCGCGACCCGAGACCAGGCGCGCCACCACCTGGACTCCGCCCGCCGCGCGCTGCGCCGGGCCTCACTCGTACCGGGAGCCACCGGCGACCTGGACGCGCTGTTCACCTCCCTCCTGGACCGCGACTGGTGAGGCACGGACGGCGGGCGTGGGCGGTTACGGCAGGGCGTGCCCCTCGGTGACGCTGCCGGGCGCGGGGCGCGGCGCCCCGTCCCCGGGAGCCGGCTGCGCCGGGACCGTCGAGTCGACGAACTGGCGTGCCTGGAGTTCGTACATCTCCCGGAACGCGCCGACGCCCGCGGCGGGCGCCATCAGTTCGGCGAACGTGCCGTGCTCGACGACCCGGCCCTCGTCGAGGACGTAGATGAGGTCGGCGTGCCGGACGCTGTGGAGGCGGTGGGTGATCAAGACCGTGGTCTGGCCGGAGTCGGCCAGCCGGTGGATCTGGTCGAAGACCCGCTGCTCGGCGGCCGGGTCGAGCGCGCTGGTCGGCTCGTCCACGATCAGCAGGTCGCCGTCGCGGTGTCTGGCCCGGGCCAGGCCGATCTTCTGCCACTGGCCGCCGGAGATCTCCTGGCCGCCCTTGTAGCCGCGGGCGAGCAGGCTGTCCAGGCCGCGCGGGAGCCCCCGGACGACCTCGTCGGCCCCCGCGTACGCCGCCGCCGCCTCGATGGTCCGGTCGTCCATGGCGGCGCCGCTGCGTCCGATGCCGATGTTGACGCGGGCGGTGAAGGGCCAGCGGAAGAAGTCCTGGGCGACCATCGCGACACGGTCGAAGACCTGCGCGCGGTCGGCCTCCGCGGTGCTCACGCCGCCCCACAGCACGCGCCCGGAGTCCGGGAGCCGGGCGCCGCTGAGCAGCCGGACGACGGTCGACTTGCCCGAGCCGTTCCGTCCGACCAGGGCCACGGTCCGGCCCCGGGGGATGACGAGGTCGACCTCCCGCAGGGACGGCCGGTCCGCGCCGGGATAGGTGAACGACACCTTCTCGAAGCGGACGTCGGCGTCGGCGGGCACGTCGAGCCCCCCGACGGGGATGGCCCGCCGGATTGCCTCCTCGCACAGCTTCTGCAGGTCGGCGACGAACAGGGCCTCCTCCTGGACGTCGGTGACGCGCAGGACGAGGTCCGTGATGCTCGCCGCCCCCGTGCGGATCGCGAGGACCGCCGTGCCGGCGACGGCCAGGCCCATCTGCCCGTGCCACAGCAGCAACCCGAGGACGCCGTACGATGCGACGGTGGCGACGCCACGCGTCGCGTCGGCGACCGTGTGGGTGCGGGCTCCCGCCCACGCCAGCCGGGTCTGCTCCCGCTCGCTGGTCTCGGCCATCCGCCGGAAGTGCCGCAGCAGGAACGGCGCCGCGTCGTGGACGCGGATCTCGGCGGCCGCCTGCTGGTTGATGAGCAGCTGGCTGATCAGTTTGGCGGCGCGGACGTGCTGCACGAAGCGGTGCCAGCTGATGTACCGGTGCCGGGCCATGGTCAGCGAGCCCCACGCGCTGGGCAGCGCCATCAGCGCGAGGAGCGGCAGGAGGACCGGGTGCAGGACGGTGAGCACCCCCGCGGCGGCGGTCAGGGAGATGGCGGAGGTGACGACGGCGGTGCAGTAGCCGACCATCCGCCGGGCCGAGTCGGCGCCCCACTGGGCGGAGTCCATCAACTTGTGGAAGTCGTCGTCCTCGATGGCCTCCAGCTCCACGCGCGCCACCAGGGAGAGGTACCGCTCGGTCGCCACCCGCTGCGCCTTCGGCTCCAGGATGCCGGTGGCGGCGGACGTGGCCGACCGGCACACCGAGCCGACGACCGCGAGGGCGGCGACCAGCACCAGCGACGGAAGCGCCGCCCGCAGCCGGTCGGCGAGGTCGCCGGGCGCCAGCAGCTCGACGAGCAGGGCGTTGACGGCGATCAGGGAGACGGCCTGGGCGACGCCGCGCGCGACCTCGCTCACGGCGACCGTGGTGAACGCCCGCGGGTCGGCCTCGCGGGCCAGCCGGACCGCCACCGCGACCTGACGCGGCAGCGAACCGGCCATGGCGCGCAGCCCCAGCTTCAGCCAGGCGCCGTCGTGGGCGCCCCAGCCGTGGTCGTAGGTGAGTTCGCCGCCGAACAGCAGGTGCTCCGAGTCCGAAGGACTCGCCGCAGCGGCCGACGACGGATCGGTGGCGCGGCCCGTCATGCCCCCCACCTCGTGTCCGGGCGTGAGGGGCGGAGGGCGCGGGCGGTGGGGGGAAGCGGGACCGGGGTGGCGGGAAGGGGATACAAGGCGGTCTCCAGGAGCGGTAGTTGGGGTGTCGTGGGGCTCAACGAGGCCGCCCGGCCTTTCGAACACATGTGTTTCGGACGGGGTGCGAACCGCGCGGCCACGCGCCTTCGCGTCCGTGGCGCCTGCATCGACCCGTGGGGGACACGGACCCCGGCGTCCCCTGCCGATGGCCGAAACGCCGACACCGCGCGAGCACCTTGCGCCGCGGTGGCGGGCGCCGCCACGGTCCAGGCCGCCACCGCCGTCCCGGCGGCCACCCCGGCGCCCCCGGCGTCGTGACCCGTGCCGTCCCGCGGGTCACCCGGATGCGGTGACCGGCGGGCTCACATCCGGTGGGAGGGGTAGGCGTACGGGGCAGCAGACGCGTCCGTTTCAGGAAGGCAGACCCATGAGCACACCCGCCCACCCGCCCGGGGCCCCCGAAGCGCGGCCCGAGCCGCGCAGGTCGACGGTGGTGTGCGGCGTGATCGGGATCGCGGTGACGGCCGCGGTCGACGAGATCGTCTTCCACCAGATCCTGGGCTGGCACCACTTCTACGACCGGTCCACCCCCGGCGTGGGGCTGCTCTCGGACGGGCTGCTGCACACGGCCGAACTGCTGGCCCTGGTCGCCGGGTTCTTCCTCTTCGCCGATCTGCGGCGCCGCCGGGCCCTGGCCCCGGCCCACGCCTGGGCCGGGTTCTTCCTGGGCACGGGCGTCTTCCAGCTGTTCGACGGGATCGTGGACCACAAACTGCTGCGCCTGCACCAGGTCCGCTACGGCGTCGACGTCACCCCCTACGACTGGGCGTGGAACCTCGCCGGCCTGGTGCTGCTCCTGACCGGCGCGGGACTGGCCGTCCGCGCGGCCCGCCGCGGCCGGCCCTCGGCGACGTCGTGATCCTCGCGCACGTCCACTCCGGCCCGGACGCGGGCCCGGGTCTTGCCGGGCCGGTCACCGCGGCGGCCGCGTTGCTGGCGGCCGTCGTCTACGGAGCGGCCGCGTCCCGCCTGCGCCGCCGCGGGGACGCCTGGCCGCGGTGGCGCGACACCTCGTTCACCGCCGGAAGCACGGGTCTGGCCTGGGCTGCGGTGGGCCCCCTGCCGGGCGGGGCGTTCACCGTCCACATGGCCCAGCACCTCGTCGTCGGCATGGCGGCCCCGCTGCTGTTCGTCCTCGCCCGCCCCCTCACCCTGGCCCTGCGCGCCCTGCCCCCCTCCGGCGCGCGCCGAGGCCTGCTGGCCCTGGCCCACTCCCGCCCGGTGGGCCGGCTCGTCTTCCCGCCGCTGGCGGCCCTGCTGGACGTCGGAAGCCTGTGGCTGCTGTACAGGACCGGCCTGTTCGCCGCCGCGCAGCACGACCGGTGGCTGCACGCGGCGCTCCACCTGCACCTCCTGGCCGCCGGCACGCTGTTCACCCTCGCCGTCTGTCAGCTCGACCCCGTACGCCGCCGCTGGAGCCCGGCCCTGCGCGGGCTCACCCTGCTTGCCGCCGGCGCCGCACACGCCGTCCTCGCCAAGACCCTGTACGCCGCCGAGCCGCCCGGCACCGTCGTCGCCGCCGCCGACCTGCACACCGGTGCCCAGGTCATGTACTACGGCGGCGATCTCGTCGAAGCCGCGCTCGCCGTCGTGCTGGCCGCCTCCTGGTACCGGACCACCGGCCGCGCGCTCGCCGCGCGCGGCCGTGTCAGCCGTCCGCCGACGCGGCGTGAGACGGCCCGGTACGGACGACGGCCTGATCCCCCCGCGGACCGAACAGGTGCAGGATCTCCACGGCGCCCGAGCCGTCCGCCGGGCCGAACCAGTGCGGCTCGGTGGTGTCGAACTCGGCCACCTCCCCGGGGCTCAGCGTGAAGTCCCGTTCCCCGACGACGAGTCGGAGCCGGCCGGCGAGGACGTACAGCCATTCGTACCCCTCGTGGGTGACGAGCTCGGGCGGCCGGGGAGCCAGCACCTGCTTGAAGACCTGCACGCGACCCGGGTACTGCGTCAGGGGTACGAGGACGCTGCCGCGCTCCTTGCGCAGCGGCCGCAGGTGCACCCGGGGATCACCGCTGGCCGGCGCCGCCACCAGCTGGTCGAGCGCCACGCGGTGCGCGCGGGCCAGCGGGATGAGCAGGTCCAGGGTCGGGCGACGGCGGCCCGACTCCACCCGGGACAGGGTGCTGACGGAGATGCCCGTCGACGCCGCGAGCGACTCCAGCGTGAGTCCCCGTTCCTTGCGCAGCCGGCGCAGCCGCGGCCCGATGCCGTCGAGGATCCGCGCCAGCTCCGCGTCCCGCGTTCCCGTGTCCATGGGGGCCATTTTTGCAGGGTCCGCAAAAACGATGGGCCGGGGCCGTCGTCCGGGCCGAACCTTGCCGGGCACTGTTCCCGTACCTCCAGAGGTAGACCGTGACCACGACGACACACCCCGCACCACCCGAACTGAGCGCACGCGGACGCTGGACGGTGCTGGCCGTCTGCTGCCTGAGCATGTTCCTCGTCGGCCTCGACACCACCATCGTCAACGTCGGCCTGCCGACGATCGGCCGCGGCCTCGGCGCCGACACCCGCGGTCTCGAATGGATCGTCGACGCCTACACCCTCGTCCTCGCCGCCCTCCTGATCTCCTCCGGCGCCCTGGCGGACCGCTTCGGACGCCGCAGGGTGTTCCAGTGCGGGCTGACCGTGTTCGGCGCGGCCTCACTGCTCTGCGCGGTCGCCCCGACGGCGGACGCGCTCGTCGCGGGCCGCGCCCTGCAGGGAGTCGGCGCCTCCATGCTCAGCCCGGTGGCCCTGGCGATCGTGGTGAACGCCATGCCGGACCCGAGGGAACGCGCGCGGGCGATCGGCGTCTGGGCGTCCGTCTTCGGCCTGAGCATGGCCGCCGGACCCCTCACCGGGGGCGCGCTGCTCGCCGGGCTCGACTGGCGGGCGCTGTTCTGGATCAACGCGCCCGTCGTCGCGGCCGCGCTGCTGCTGAGCGCGGTGTTCGTGCCGGAGTCCCGGGCACCGCGGGCCCGACGACTCGACCTGCCCGGACAGATCCTGCTGACCGCGGTCCTCGTCCTCGTCGTCGGCGTGCTGATCGAAGGACCGCGCGTCGGCTGGACGTCTCCCGCCGCGTGGGCGGGATACGCGGGAGCCGCGGCGGCGACGGCCGGGTTCCTGTGGGTCGAGTCCCGCCGCCGCGACCCGCTGATGGATCTCGGGCTCTTCCGGCGACCGGCCTTCGGCGGCGCCGTCGTGGGCGCCGTGGCGGTCTTCGTCGCCCTGAACACGACCCTCCTCCTCACCACCCTCTACCTGCAGCACACCCGGGGCTGGACGCCGCTGGCCGCCGGTGCGGCGGCGCTGCCCCTGGCCGTCGGCGCGACCGTCTGCGCCCCCTGGTCCGGCCGCATGGTCGGCCGTACGGGGCCGCGGCTGCCGTTGCTCCTCGCCGGCGGGTTCGTCACGGTCGGCGGACTGCTCCTGGTCCGGCTCACCCCGCACACGAGCGTGCCCCTGCTCCTCGCCGCGCTCGCGCTCATCGGCATCGGGTTCGGCTTCGCCAACGCCCCGATCACCAACACCGCCGTCAACGGACTGCCCCCCGCCCGCGCGGGCGTGGCCGGTGCGATCACCTCCACCGCGCGGCAGATCGGCGCCGCCCTCGGCATCGCCCTCGCCGGCGGCCTGGTCGCCTCCGCCGGCCCGGCAGGACTCGCGCTCGCGTCCCGTCCGGGCTGGGCGGCCGTGGCGGCCTGCGGCGCCCTGCTCCTCTGCGTCGCCCACGCGTCCCGCGGTGTCGCCCATGCGTCCGGCCCGACGGCCGTCCCTCCCGCGAACCGCGCCGCCCCGTCCGCGGGCGGGCGCAGCCGCCGATGAGTTACGGCGCGTCGTGCGGTCTGGTCTGTGACGCGACCGTTCTCGACAGGAGTGCCCCATGTCCACCATCCAGCCGGTGATCCTCACGGCCGACCTCGACGTCCTGCGCGCCTTCTACACGGAGCTGTTCGGCGCCGAGGAGGTCTTCCGGGTGCCGGAGGAGGGCCCGGCGTTCTACCTCGGCCTGCGCATCGGTGACACCGACCTCGGGCTGGTGGCCAAGGAGGGCGTGGGGGAGGGGACGGCGCCGCGGATCCTGCTCGGCATCGCTGTCGACGACGTCGACGCGACGCTCGGCCGGGTCACGGCGCTGGGCGGCGCGGTCCGCGGCGGCCCCACCGACATGCCGTGGGGGCAGCGCGTCGCCCACATCAAGGACCCCGACGGCAACCCGGTGAACCTCACCCAGCCGGTCCCGGCCCCCTGACACCGCGCCGCCCCGACGCGTCCCCCCTCCCCTCGTCAGCCGCGGGCGCTCAGTGCTCGCAGAGCGAGAACTCCCGCTCGTACAGCTGCTCGTTGTGCTCGGCGACGAAGAACTTGCGCTCCTGCATGAGCTGTTCGCGGTACGCCTTGGCCTCGTCGAGCGTCATGGTCGAGGTTTCGGCCCACGGCTGCTGCGGGGGGACGTCCGCCGTGGAGACGATCCGCCGCTCCGGGTCGACCAGGAAGAACGCGAGGATCTTGCGGTGCCCCGGGCGGGTGGGGTCCGCGAGCCGGAACGGGTCGACGCGGTGCTGCAGCAGGTTCGGGAACGCCAGACACCGGCCCGCCGGGGTCGGCACCGATCCCAGCAGCTGGTTCAGCGCGTCCTCGGTCTCCAGGCCGTACACCTCGCGCACGCCGTTGTCGTCGCTCTGCTCGTACTCCGGGTCGTCGAGGGCCGTCCGGAAGCTCAGCCGGCTCTCCGTGATGTTCTCGCTGTCCCAGTAGTAGATGCCGGTCGACACGATCCGCTCGTTCAGCATGCCCTCGACGTGCCAGGAGCCGCCGGCGTACTCGGGCTTCTCCGGGGTGAGGTGGATCGTGGCGAGCTTGACGATGACCTGGAGGCCGCGGCCGCGGAGGTCGACGCGGGCGGACGCGTCGGGCGCCTCGGGCGGCGTGAACTCCGGGGCGTCCGGAACCACCGGGCGGCGGTTGTCCCACCAGTCGTCCTGCGCCAGGTCATAGGCGTCGACGGCCTTGCGGTAGCTCTCGTCGTCACCGAAGTCGGCCCTGTCCGGGTGCACCGGCTCCGAGTCGTACCAGCCGTACGGATCCGCCTCGATCCGCAGCGGCCGCGGATGCCGCAGATCGGTGAGGACGTTCTCGAAGAGGGGGCGGAACCGCGCGAACAACTCCGGCAGCACGGCGACGAGTTCGGCGTGCTTCTCGGGGTGGACGTTGTTGACGTACGAACGGAGGGCGACGTCGCCCTCGTCACTGACCTCGACGTCCGTGGGCAACCACTGGAACCTCTCCGAGAACTCGTACTTCGAGTAGTCGTTCGTCGGGTTCTCCCACGCCCGCTCGGGCCCGCCGCTCACCTCGCGCACCAGGCAGAACAGCGAGGGATGCACGAGGTCCAGCACCTGGCCGTCGGACCCGGGATGCCAGTCGAGATCGGCCTCGGGCACCCGCTCCAGGACCTCGACCGCCGAGCGGAGCCGGGACCCGAGCGCGTCGTCGACCAGGGAGTCCGACTGCCACACCCCGTCGACGGCGGAGACCTCTGCGCCGGTCCGTCCGTCCCGCAGGGCGGCGTAGTGCGCGAGCTCGGCGAGCACGTACCGCACCTGCGCCTCGGTGAGGCCCTGCGCGACCGCCTCCCGCGTCCACCTGCCGGCGATCTCGGCGTCGTGCATCTTGTCGAACCACCCCGGCTTCTCCCGGATGTGCGCGCTGCACTGCATCATCTGCAGCTCCCGCAGGGTCCGGGGCGTGGAAAGCGCTATGGAATAGCGGGAGCCGTGAAACGGCAGCGGGAAGGCGGAAAGGCCGGACAATTCTCTTGGTCCTCACGGTCGGTGTGCGGTGCCGCGAACAATACTTCAGGGGTCCGACAGCGCGGGAAAAGTCGCCGCCGACCCCATCCGCGAAGGCGCCGCGCGCCGAATGTCCGGTGAGAGGTCACACCGATCCACGGTCGGCCCACCCGGTGGCCGGCCGGTGGAAGGAGCACGTCATGAACACCACGTTCACCCGGCGCCGCGTCCCGGCCGCCCTGGCGGCCCTCGCCCTCGGGATCTCGTTCGGAGCCCTCGCCCCGCAGGCGTCCGCCGAGGACGGGGCTCCGTTCGGCCCCGGCTGCGCCGCGGTGCCGAAGGAGGGGGCCGGCTCGTTCGCCGGCATGGCCGACGACCCGGTGGCGACGGCGGCGTCGAACAACCCCGCCCTGTCCACCCTGGTCGCCGCCGTCCAGAAGGCCGGTCTTGTCGACACCCTGAACAACGCGAAGGACATCACGGTCTTCGCGCCGACCAACGACGCCTTCGCGAAGATCCCGAAGGCCGACCTGGACAAGGTCCTCGCCGACAAGGCGCAGCTCACCAAGATCCTCACCTACCACGTCGTCGACGAGCCGGTGGAGAAGGCGGACCTCGCCGACGGTTCCTTCACCACCCTGCAGGGCGGCATGCTGACCACCGCCGGGTCCGGGGACACGTACGAGGTGAACGACACCGCCGCCGTCGTCTGCGGCGACGTGCGGACGTCGAACGCCACCGTCCACGTCATCGACACCGTGCTCATGCCGAAGTGAGGCGCCCGCGGGACCGGCCGCGACCGGTCCCGCGGAGCGGTGGGGTCCGCATCCGCCCGCCTCCGTCAGGACGAAGCACTCCACGGCACGTGTACGCCACGGAGAACGGTGAAACGGATCAGCCCATGGACATTCCCACCCCGGGCGACGGCGCCCTCTGCCTGGTCACCGGCGCGAGCGGCTACATCGGCGGCCGCCTCGTCCCCGAGCTGCTCGACGCGGGACACCGCGTGCGCTGCCTCGCCCGGCATCCGGAGAAGCTCCGCGACTTCCCCTGGGCCGACCGGGTGGAGACCGTACGCGGTGACGTCACGGTCGCCGAGAGCCTCCGCGAGGCGTTCGCCGGCGTGGACGTCGCCTATTACCTCGTCCACTCCATGAGTTCGACGTCGCGCTTCGAGGACGCCGACCGGCACGCCGCCCGCACCTTCGCCGCCGAAGCCCGCTCCGCCGGGGTGCGGCGCATCGTCTACCTGGGCGGTCTGACCCCGCGCGGCGTGCCGGAGGACGAACTCTCGCCGCACCTGCGCTCCCGCACGGAGGTGGGCCGCATCTTCCTCGACTCGGGCGTCCCCACCGCCGTCCTGCGGGCCGCCGTCGTCATCGGCTCCGGATCGGCCTCCTTCGAGATGCTCCGGTACCTCACCGAACGCCTTCCCGTCATGGTCACGCCCAGCTGGGTCGGCACCCGCGTCCAGCCCCTCGCGGTCCGCGACGCCCTGCGGTACCTGGTGGGCAGCGCCACCCTGCCCGCCGACGTCAACCGGACCTTCGACATCGGGGGGCCCGACGTCCTCACGTACCGCCAGATGATGGAGCGGTACGCGCGGGTCGCGGGGCTCCGCAAGCGCCTCATCGTCCCCGTGCCGGTCCTCACCCCCCGCCTGTCCAGCCACTGGATCGGCCTCGTCACCCCGGTCCCCGCGTCCCTGGCCCGGCCCCTCACGGAGTCGCTCCGGCACGAGGTGGTCTGCGCCGAGCACGACATCGCACGGTACGTGCCCGACCGCCCCGGCAGGCCCATCCCCTTCGACGAGGCCCTCCGCCTCGCCCTCCGCCGCGTGCGGGAGGCACGCGTCGCCACCCGCTGGTCCTCCGCCTCGACGCCCGGCGCGCCGAGCGACCCGCTGCCGACCGACCCCGACTGGGCGGGCGGCAGCCTGTACACCGACGAACGCTCCCGCACCGTCGACGCGAGCTCCGAGGCGCTGTGGCGGGTCATCGAGGGCGTGGGCGGCGAGAACGGCTGGTACTCCTTCCCGCTGGCCTGGGCGGTACGGGGATGGGCCGACCGGCTGGTCGGGGGCGTGGGACTGCGCCGGGGGCGCAGGGACGCGGAGCACCTCCGGGTCGGCGACGCGCTGGACTTCTGGCGCGTGGAGGCGATCGACCGCGGCCGGCTGCTGCGCCTGCGGGCCGAGATGCGCCTGCCGGGTCTCGCCTGGCTGGAGATGGCCGTCGACCGTGACGAGCAGGGCCGGACGACCTACCGGCAGCGGGCGCTCTTCCACCCCAGGGGCCTCGCGGGGCAGGCGTACTGGTGGGGCGTGAGCCCGTTCCACGCCGTGGTCTTCGGCGGCATGGCCAGGAACATCGCCCGGACCGCAGAGACGGAGAGCGGCGCGAGAAGGCCCGGGGACCTGCGGGAACAGACCGGTCACCACTCGTTCGAGTGAAGGACCCATCCGCCGGGCGGACGGCGCCGAATGACGGGTTGTGAGCACCTTCCGCGGCGGTTCGACCGCCCGAACCCCCGGCACCCGGAGCCCCCTTGGTCCCCGGGCGGCCGCGCGTGGCGCGGCCGCCGGGGGCGGTGCTCCCGCATCCGTTTCGAGGAACCCCCGAGGAGCAACACCCATGAACTCCCTGCGCATCCGCCGTGGCGCCGTCGCCGTGACCGCCGCCGCCGTTCTGCCCTTCTCGCTCGCCGCCTGCTCGGACTCCGACGGTGACACCAAGGCCGCGGCCCCCACCTCGGCCGCCGCCGACCCGGCCGCCGACCCCACCACCGCCGCGACCCCGGCGGAGGGCGCGACGGCCGCGGGCGCGCCGTTCGGTCCGGCCTGTGCGGGCGTGCCGAAGGAGGGCGCGGGCTCGTTCGAGGGCATGGCGATGGACCCCGTCGCGACGGCCGCGTCGAACAACCCGGCCCTCTCCACCCTGGTCACCGCCGTCCAGAAGGCCGGTCTTGTCGACACCCTGAACAACGCCGAGAACATCACGGTCTTCGCGCCGACCAACGACGCCTTCGCGAAGATCCCGAAGGCCGACCTGGACAAGGTCCTCGCCGACAAGGCCACGCTGACGAAGATCCTCACGTACCACGTCGTCGGCCAGAGGCTCGCCCCGGCGCAGCTGGAGAACGGCTCCTTCGAGACCCTCCAGAAGGGCATGATCACGACGAAGGGCTCCGGCGAGGACTACACCGTCAACGACACCTCCAAGGTCGTCTGCGGCAACGTCAAGACCGCCAACGCCAACGTCTACATCGTCGACACCGTCCTCATGCCCAAGTAGCCCGCGGCACCGGGCGGGAGCAGCCCGGGACGCCCCGAGGAGCCCGAGGAGGGGACTGCTCCGGCGAGCCCCCGCGGGCGGGCGCGCGCCGTCAGGCCGTGCCCGCCCGCAGGTCCGCGAGGACCGTCCGGGCGGCCCGCGCCCCCGAGGCCAGCGCGCCCTGCAGCGAGCCGGTCGCCCGGTGGTCCCCGCACACGTACCGGCCGCGGGACCACCGCGTTTCCCGCGACAGCGGGGTGGGGCCGGGCATCGCCGGCAGCGCGTCGGTGACCGTGACGCGGTGCACGGCCTCCCAGTCGCCCGTGTCCACGCCGTACGCCTCGCCCAGCGCCCGCAGGACCGCGTCCGTCTCCGCCGGACCGGGGGAGCCGAGCACGGAGGTGGAGACCAGCGCCCGGCCGTCGGTGGAGAAACCGGGCTGGACGGCGGTGAGGACGCAGGTGTTGAGGAACCTGCGCGCCGCGTCCACGACCAGCACGGGCTCGTCCAGCGGAGGCCGCCCGACCGCGTGGTACAGCGTGGTGACGGTCCGTCCGTCCGGCACGCGGAGCCCCGGGAGCAGCCGCGCCGCGGCCCGCTGCCCGGTGGCGACGACGACCGCGCGGGACCGCACCTCGCTCCCGTCCGCGAGGGCCACGCCGCCGGCCGTCAGGGCGGCGACCGCGGTGCCGGTCCGCAGGACGCCCGGGGGCAGCCGGGCCGCGAGCTGGGCGGGCACGGCGCCGATCCCCCCGGCCGGCAGGCACAGCGTGCCGCGCAGCATGCTCCGCCACACCAGGTGGAAGAAGCGCGCCGAGGTCTCCAGCCGGTCCTCCAGGAACACGCCGGACAGGAACGGCCGGAAGAACGTCTCCACCAGCCGCGGCGACACGCCCGCCGCGGCCAGGGCGTCCCGCGTGGTCCCGTCGGAACCGCGGCGCAGCACGGACGCCGGTGCCAGTGCGTCGCGCGCCGACAACGCGGAGAGCGCGAGCAGGTCCCGGCCGGACGCCAGCCGCCCGGGAAGCAGGTCCCCGCTCTCCTTCGGGCGGCGGCTCGGGTCGGTGAACCGGCGCGGCCCCCGTTCGGTGTGCACGAGCACGCCCGGCGTGAACGGCCGCAGCCGCAGCGCCCTCAGGTCGAGGCGCCGCTTCACCTGCGGGTACGACGTGTTGAAGACCTGGAAGCCGCGGTCCACGGTGAAGCCCGCCACCCGGTCCGTGCGCATCCGGCCGCCGACGGCGTCGCCCTCCTCGAGGAGCAGCACCCGCAGACCCGCCGCGCCCAGGTCCCCGGCGCAGGCGAGCCCCGCCGCTCCCGCGCCGACCACGACCACGTCGTGCCGCGTACCGTTCGTCGTCGCCATGCCGTCCTCTTTCCGTCTCGTCCGTTCGGTGGTGCGTGCCGTGGTTCGCGCGCCGGTTCGGGCCGTGCCCGTTCCGTGCCCCGTGCCGTGCCCTCAGGGCGGCCCCGCCCCGCGTCCCCGCTCCTGCTCCAGGAGGGCGGGCAGGTCCCGCAGGCGGTCGAGGCCCCGGACGGGCTGCGCCATGCGGTGGTTGCGGCCGAGGCGGTCCCGGTGCCGGTGGAGGAAGGCCCAGTACCCGGCCGTGAACGGGCAGGCGTCCTCGCCGACCCGGCGGTCCGGACGGTAGGGGCAGGGGCCGCAGAGATCGCTCATGCGGTCGATATAGGCGCCGCCCGAGGTGTACGGCTTGGTCGTCATCCGGCCCCCGTCGGCGTACTGCGACATGCCGACGACGTTGGGCAGCATCACCCAGTCGTAGCCGTCGGCGAAGCTGCGGTGGAACCAGTCCGTGACGGCGGCCGGGTCCCAGCCGCGCTGGAGCGCGTAGCTTCCCAGGATCATCAGCCGCGGGATGTGGTGGGTCCACCCCGTGTCCCGCACCTGGCGCAGGGCCGTCGCCACGCACCGGGCCGACACGGCGTCCGCGTCGAGCTCCTGCCACCAGCGGGGGAGGGCGCCGGTGTGCCCGAGGGCGTTGCGCGTGCGGTACTCCTCACCGAAGTACCAGTAGAGGTGCCACACGTACTCGCGCCACCCGGCGATCTGCCGGACGAACCCCTCCACCGAGTTCAGCGGCGCGCCGCCCGCCCGCCAGACCGCCTCCGCCCCCTCCACGCACTCGGCCGGATCGAGCAGGCCCAGGTTGAGGGACGTCGACAGCAGGCTGTGGCTCATGGTGCCGTCGTCGGCGAGCACCGCGTCCTCGTGCGCGCCGAATCCGGCGAGCCGGTGGTCCAGGAAGCGCCGGAGGGCGGCGAGCGCCTGCCGACGGTCCGCGGGGAACGCCCGAGGACCGTCGCGGCCGACGAAGGAGACGTCCCCGTCGCGTTCCCATCGGTCCAGGTCGCGCCGGACCTCCTCGTCGATCGCGTCCTCACGGGGGCGGTACGGCGCCGGGGCACCCAGCGTGCGGGCTCCGCGCGGCGGCGGCCGGCGGTTCTCGTGGTCCAGGTTCCAGGTGCCGCCGGCCGGTTCGCCGCCCTCCATGAGGAGGTCGTGGCCGCGCCGGACGTGCCGGTAGAAGTTCTCCATGCGGAGCGCGCGCTGCCCGTCCGCCCAGGCGGTGAACTCCTCGGGACCGACCAGGAAGCCGCGCGGCGGCAGCACGGTGACGTTGCCGAGCGACCGCACGAGACGCAGCGCCGCCCGCGAGGTGGGGTGGTGCACCGTCACCCGGCCGGCGCCCACGGCCTTCCGCAGCCCTTCCCCGTAGGTGTCGGCCCGTACGTAGGTGACCCGGTCACCGAGCTCGGCGGCGCGGTGCCGCATGGCCGAGAGGACCAGGTGGGCCTTGGCCCGGTGGAAGCGGCGGCGCCGGAAGACGGACCGGGCCTCGACCATCACCACGGGCGCGTCACGGGCCGGGCCGTCGTCGCCGGGTTCCAGGAAGGAGGGTCCCAGTTGGTCCCCGAAGAGCCAGTGCGTGTCCGTCATGCCTCGTCCGTCCTCATGCCCGCCACGTCTTGCCTGCCCGGTCGAGCAGGTCGAGCCGGTCGCGCGGTCGTCGTGCGCGCTCACTGGGTTCGCCCACGGGGCCCCGGCCGGATGCGGTCCGAACGGGTGACGCTGCCGCGAGGTGGCCTCCGCCCGCATCCGGGGTACCCGCGCCCGGAGAAGTACTCCGGCAGGCGGCGAGGCCCCGGCCCCGTCCTCCCCTCTCCTCATCGGAGGCCCTCATGCCCCGTTCCCCGGAACCCCGAGGCCGTGTCGCGGTCGTCACCGGCGCCGCCCGCGGGCTCGGCGCCGGACTGGCGCGACTGCTGGCCGCGCGCGGCATGCGCGTGGCCCTGCTGGGACGGGAGCACGCCACGCTCGCCGCCGTCGCCGTGACGCTCGGCACCGAGAGCCACGTGGTGGAGGTCGACGTCACCGACGACGCGGCGATGGAGCGGGCCGCCGAGGAGGTGACGCGGACCCTCGGCGCCCCGTCGGTCGTCGTCGCCAACGCGGGCGTCGCGGAGGGCGGCCCCTTCGAGAGCTCCGACCCCGCCACCTGGCGCCGCGTCGTGGAGGTCAACCTGGTCGGCAGCGCGGTCACCGCGCGCGCCTTCCTGCCCGGACTGCGGGCCACCGGCGGCTACTTCCTCCAGGTCGCCTCCACCGCCGCCTTCGGCGCGGCCCCGATGATGAGCGCGTACTGCGCTTCCAAGGCGGGCGCCGAGGCCTTCGCCCGCTCGCTGCGGGCCGAGGTGGCCCACCTGGGCGTCGGCGTGGGCGTGGCGTACCTGCACTGGACCGACACCGACATGGTCCGCGACGTCGACCGCCACACGGTCCTGCGCGAACTGCGCGGGCACATGCCCGCCCCCGCCCGCCGCGTGTACCCGGTGGACCGGGTCGCGGCCTGGCTGGTGCGGGGCATCGAGCGGCGCCGCGCCTCCGTCTACGCCCCGCCGTGGCTCCGGCTCGCCCAGGCCGGGCGGCCGTTCTACCCCGTCGCGGTGGACCTGCTCTCCCGGCGCACGCTGCCCCGGCTCCTGCGGGAGCACACCTTCGAGCAGACCGGTCTGCTCGGTACGGGCGGCCGCATCGAGGAGACGCTGATCGACCGCTCCGCCGTGCGGGGAGCCACGCGCCACGGTCGCGGGCGTCCGGCTCAGTGAACGCGGCGACGGTCGACCGCGTCGGCTCCCCCAACGGCGCCGTGGTTCAATATCTCTCGATCATCGAGATAGTTGATTAACGAGACATTTCCCGGGGAGTGCTCCATGTCCACACCCGCGCGCTGGGCGAGCAGACTGCTGCCGCTGTTGGTGCTCGTCGTCTGGCTCGCCGTCGGAGGAGGGCTCGGCCCGTACGCCGGAAAGCTCGGCGAGGTCGCCACCAACGACCAGGCCGCCTTCCTGCCCCGCAGCGCCGAGTCGACCCAGGTCCTCAAGGCGCAGGAGGCGTTCCGCCAGGAGGAGACCCTGCCCGCGCTGGTCGTCTGGACCGCCGACGGCGGCGGCCGCGTCGACCCGGCCGCCCAGGAGAGCGCCACGCGCGCCCTCGCCTCGCTGAAGGGCACCGAGGGCGTGGTCGGAGCACCGTCGCCGGCCTTCCCCTCCGACGACGGTGAGGCCCTCCGCGGCATCGTCCAGCTCCGCCCCGACCTCGGCGAGGAACTCCCCGTGGTCATGGACGAGGTCGAGGCCGCCGTCTCCGCCGTACCGGGGACGGAGGTGTGGCTCGCGGGTCCGGCCGCGACCCAGGCGGACCTCGGCGACGCGTTCTCCGGCATCGACGGCCTCCTGCTCGTCGTCGCCCTGGTGACGGTCCTGGTGATCCTGCTCCTCGTCTACCGCAGCGTCCTGCTGCCGCTGCTGATCATCCTCGGCGCCGTCTTCGCGCTCGGCCTGGCCTGCGCCGTGGTGTACGTGCTCGCCGACCACGACGTCGTACGGGTCGACGGCCAGGTCCAGGGCATCCTGTCCATCCTCGTCATCGGCGCGGCCACCGACTACGCACTGCTGCTCGCCGCCCGCTACCGGGAGGAGCTCGCCGCGCGCGACGGAGACCGCGTGCCCGCCATGCGCGCCGCCCTCAAGCAGTCCTTCGGACCGATCGTCGCCAGCGCCGCCACCGTCGCCCTCGGCCTGCTCGCCCTGCTCTTCAGCGACCTCACCAACAACCGGGCCCTCGGCCCCGTCGGCGCCATCGGCATCGTCTGCGCCGTGCTCAGCTCGGTGACCTTCCTCCCCGCCGTCCTGGTGCTGCTCGGCCGGGCCGCGTACTGGCCGGCCCGGCCCAGGGCCACCGCCGACGGCGAGGCGGCCCACCCCGTCTGGCGCAAGGTCGCCGGGCTCGTCGACCGCGCCCCCCGCAAGGTCTGGGCCGGCTCCCTGGCGGCGCTCGTCGCCTGCGCCGCCTTCTCCTTCACACTCGACTCCAAGGGCGTCCCGTTCGACGAGATCTTCGTCAAGGACGCCCCCTCCGTCGCCGCCCAGGAGCGCCTGAGCGAGCACTTCCCGGGCGGCGCGGGCAACCCGGCCGTCGTGATCGCCGACGCCGGCGCCGCGGAGAAGGTGCGGACGGCCGCGGCGGCCGTGGAGGGCGTCGACTCCGCGACCCTCTTCACCGCCCCCGGCTCCGACCGGCCGCTCGTCGCGGACGGCCGCGTCCGGATCGACGTCACCCTCGCGGACGCCGCGGACACCGACGCCGCCAGGGACACCGTCGTCGCCCTCCGCACCACCCTGCACGCGGTGCCCGACGCCGACGCCCTCGTCGGCGGGTCCACCGCCCAGAAGTACGACACCCAGGTGACGGCCGAGCGGGACCGGCAGCTCATTGTCCCCGTCGTGCTCGCGATCATCCTGGTCATCCTGGTCGGGCTGCTGCGCTCGCTGCTGCTGCCCGTGCTCCTGGTGGCCACGGTCGCGCTCAACTTCCTCGCCACGCTGGGCGTCTCCGCGCTGGTCTTCGAGCACGTCTTCGGCTTCACCGGCACGGACTCCGCCGTACCCCTGTACGGTTTCGTCTTCCTGGTCGCCCTCGGCGTCGACTACAACATCTTCCTCATGTCACGGGTGCGCGAGGAGACGGAGCTGCACGGCACGCGCGAGGGCCTGCGCCGCGGGCTGGTCGCCACGGGCGGTGTCATCACCTCGGCGGGCGTCGTCCTCGCCGCCACCTTCGCGGCCCTCGGCGTGATCCCGCTGGCGTTCCTCGTCCAGATCGCCTTCATCGTGGCCTTCGGCGTCCTCCTCGACACCCTCGTGGTCCGGTCGCTCCTGGTCCCGGCGCTGGTCCGGGACATCGGCCCCGCCGTCTGGTGGCCCGGAGCTCTCCGCCACCGTCCCTGACCGACCGTCCCCGGGCGGTGTCCGACAACGGACGCGCCCCCTCGGCCCTGCAAGGCCGAGGGGGCGCGTCGTGCCGCCCGCCCTCCGGGCGGCAGCCCTGACGACGGGGGAGAGGGGTCAGGCCGGGAGGGCCAGCAGGAGCAGCGGCTGGGTGGTGGGCTGAGCCGAACCTGCGGCCGGTTCGAGAGTGAGCCCCACCCCCGTCGCGTCGGCCGGGTCGCCGTCGAGGAGGACGGTTCCGTCGGCGTGGAGGAGCCCGGCGGGCCGCATGGTGCCGTCGTGGTCGAGCCACAGCTGGTACGTGTGGCCCTCCGCCGGGGCCGGAAGGCCGGTCGCCGTGAACACCGCCCGGTTCTGCCGGTCCGACGAGACGACGGTGGTCAGGGCGCCGTTGGTGGTCCTTCCGTGCACGGTCCGGGCGTCGGGCGCGGCCAGCACCCCGCTCACGACCTCCAGCCGTTCCTCGGCCTGCCGGGCCTGCTGCCGCGCGTCCTCGTTCTCCCGGTGCTGCCAGGCGGCGAGGCCCGCGAACGTGACGGCGGCGACCAGGCTCGCGGCGAGCGCGAGGGGGACCGCCCTGCGCCTCACCCTCCGGGCCAGGGCCACCGCCGGGCCGGCGGCGGGCACGCGGGGCGGCAGCTGGCGCACACCCTCGATCGCGGCGAGCGTCCGCTGCCTGAGGGCCTCCGGCGGCGTCCGGCCGGCGGCGGCCGCGAGCCGCGCGGCGGTCGCCTCGAACCCGCCCACCTCCCTGCGGCAGTCCTCGCAGTGCGCGAGGTGGGCGGCGAACTCGTCCCGTTCGGCGGCGTCGAGGGCGTGCAGCGCGTAGGCGGCCGTGAGGGCGTGGAGGTCGGAGTGGTGCTGCTGTGTCACGAGGTCACCCCCATGCAGTCGCGGAGGCGGATCAGTCCGTCGCGCATGCGTGTCTTGATGGTGGGAAGCGGGGTCTGCAGGCTCTGTGCGACCTCACGGTAGGTCAGGCCCTGGTAGTAGGCGAGGGTCACGGCCTCGCGCTGGAGTTCGGTCAGGCCGCGCAGGCAACGGCGTACCCGCTCGCTCTCCAGCCGGGTCTCCACCTGCTCGGCGACCTCGTCGAAGGCGGTGGTGTGCTCCCGCGCCGCCTGGGCGTACTCCCGGTCGGAGGCGGCCTGCGCCGACCGTACGCGGTCGACGGCCCGCCGGTGGGCGATCGTCGCCGCCCAGGTCGTCACGCTTCCGGCCGTCGGCTCGTAGCGGGCGGCCTGGCGCCACAGCTCGATCATGACCTCCTGGGTGACCTCCTCCGACTGGGCCCGGTCGCGCACCACCCGCAGGACGACGCCGAACACCAGTGGGGCGAGAGCGTCGTAGAGCGTGGCGAACGCCTGCTTGTCGCCCCGGGCGACCTCCCGCATCACGTCGGCCAGGTCGCCCCGCGCGTCGGCGCCGGGAGCACCCGAGGGCAGCGGCCGGGTCACCGGCCCGGCTCCGGTCGTCGGGACCGGACGGAGCCGCCGCCTCGGGCGGTCGTCCTCGGAAGGGGGAGCCATCGCATGCTGGTCCTTCGCGGTTCGGCGGGCCGGTGTCCGCCCTTTCGGCAGGCCGGCGGAGAGCCTGCGGACGGCTCCCCGGGGTACTTCGGCGCGGACGCCCTCCCGGATGGCCCGGGAAGGTCACGATGTCGTCGCGGTGCCGGTGGTGTCGCCTGCTCCTCCGTGGCGGCACCCGTACGGGTGGTGAGACCCATCCGCAGGGCGGTCGCCGCCGAAGGACCGGGTGTGAGCAGCTTCCGGAACACCCTCAGCCCCCTCGCGCGCGGCGCGCTCGCCGGCGTGGCGGCCGGCTACACGGCCCTCGCGGTCGCCGAACTGGTCGCGGCCCTGGTGCGTCCCGCCGCGGGACCCGTGACGGTCGTCGGCGGCGCCGTCGTCGACCGCACGCCGGCGCCGGTGAAGGACTTCGCGATCCGCACCTTCGGGGAGGACGACAAGGCCGTCCTCCAGCTCGGCATCCTCGTCCTGCTCGCCCTCCTCGCGGCAGGCCTGGGGGTCGTCGCGCTGCGGCACCGGCGTACGGGCGTGCTCGGGGTCCTCGGGTTCGGGATCGTCGGCGCCGCCGCCGCGCTGAGCAGGCCCGACTCGGCCGGCATCGGTGACGCCCTGCCGTCCCTGGCGGGCGCGGCCGTGGGCGCGGTGGTCCTGGCCGTCCTGGCGGGCAAGGCCGCCGCGGCGAACAGGACCCCGCGGGACAGGGCCCCGATGGACAGCACCCCGATGGACAGCACCCCGAGGGACCAGGGCCCGGCTGACGGCGACCCGGCGGAACCGGACGCCTCGGGCCCCGCGGCCCGCCCGCGCGGCGACCGGCGCGGCTTCCTGGCCGCCACCGCCGTCGTCGCCGTCGCCGCGACCGGCGCGGGCGCCCTGGGCCGTTGGCTGGCCGGCCGCCGGGGGCGGGGCGCCGAGGCATCCCGCGCCGGACTCGTCCTGCCCGCGCCCGCGTCCCCCGCCCCCGCGCTGCCCCGGGGCGTCCGGCTCGCGGTGCCGGGGGTCAGCGCGTTCCTCACGCCGAACCGGGACTTCTACCGGGTCGACACCGCCCTCGTCGTACCGAAGGTCGACGCGGACACCTGGCGGCTGCGCGTCCACGGCAGGGGAGTGACCCGGCCCCCGACGTTCACGCTCGACGACCTGCTCGCCCGTCCGCTCGTCGAACGGGACATCACGCTGACCTGCGTGTCGAACGAGGTGGGCGGACCGTACATCGGCACCGCCCGCTGGCTGGGCGTCCCCCTGCGCGCCCTGCTGGCCGAGTGCGGGGTCGAGCCGCCGTCCAGGGGCGGCCCCGCCGACCAGCTGGTCGCCCGCTCGGTGGACGGGATGACGCTCGGCTCCCCCGTGGAGGACGTGATGGACGGCCGGGACGCGATGCTCGCCGTCGGCATGAACGGCGAACCGCTGCCCTTCACCCACGGCTTCCCCGTCCGCATGCTCGTGCCCGGCCTGTACGGCTACGTGTCGGCCTGCAAGTGGATCGAGTCCGTCGAGCTCACGACGTTCGACGCCTACGACCCGTACTGGGTGAAGCGCTCGTGGGCCCGCAGGGCCCCCGTCAAGACCCAGTCCCGCGTCGACACCCCCAAGCCCTTCGCCCGCACCCCCGCCGGCACGGTCGTGGTCGCGGGGGTGGCCTGGGCCCAGCGCCGGGGCATCGTCCGGGTCGAGGTCCGCGTCGACGACGGGCCCTGGCGGGACGCCGACCTCGCCGCGCAGGACACGGTCGACACCTGGCGCCAGTGGTCGTACCGCTGGCAGGCCGCGCCGGGCGGACACACCCTCACCGTCCGCGCCACCGACGGCACCGGACAGGTCCAGACGGAACGGCGCACCAGGACCGTCCCGGACGGCGCGAGCGGCCACCACAGCGTCTTCGTCACCGTCACGTAGCGGCTCCGTCCCCCCGTCCGCGCGGGCCGTCATCACCCGCTCGGGCGAAGGGGCGGGGCCCCGCATCCGGGTTCCCGGTGAACGGGGAACCGAAGGTGCAGGAGTGCCCCATCCGTACCCCGGCGCGGCGCCGCGCGCCCGTGACCGGCGGCCGAGCAGGGAGAGCGCGATGACCGTCTCCGTCGTTCTGTACACCTCGGACCTCAGGGTCCACGACCACCCGCCGCTCAGGGCGGCGGTCCACGCGGCGGAGGAGGTCGTGCCGGTGTTCGTCCGCGACCCGGCCGTGGACCGGGCGGGCTTCGCGGCGCCCAATCGCCTCGCCTTCCTCGCGGACTGCCTGGAGGACCTCGACCGCGCCCTGAGGGAGCGGGGCGGCCGCCTGGTGGTGCGGGAGGGCGACACCGTCTCGGAGGTACGAGCCCTGGTGCGGCGTACCGACGCGGACGAGGTCCACATGGCGGCGGGCGTGACGGCCTTCGCGCGCCGACGGGAGGCCCGTCTGCGCCGCGCCCTGGAGGAGGACGGCTGCCGTCTGTACGTGCACGACGGGGTCGTCACCGTCGTCCCGCCCGGCGACGTCGTGCCGCAGGGCTCCGGCCACTTCGCCGTCTTCACGCCCTACCTCCGGCGCTGGGCCGCCGAGCCGCTGAGGACCCCCTTCTCCGCCCCGAGGAAGGTGCGGGTGCCCTCGGGCCTGCGCTCCGAGCCCCTGCCGCGCCGCTCGGCCGTCGCGGACGTCTCCCCGGCGCTGCCCGTGGGCGGGGAGAGCGCAGGGCGCGAGCGGCTCGGCTCGTGGCTGACCGAGGACGTGGACGCGTACGAGGAGCGTCACGACGACCTCGCGGGCGACGCCACCTCCCGGCTCTCGCCCTACCTCCACTTCGGCGCGCTCTCCGCCACCGAAGCGGTGCACCGGGCGCGCAAGCGGGGCGGGACGGGCGCGGACGCGTTCGTACGACAGCTGTGCTGGCGCGACTTCCACCACCAGGTGCTCGCCGCGCGCCCCGGGGCCGCCGAGGCCGACTACCGGGCACGGCCCGGGCGGTGGCGGGAGGGCGCGGACGCCGACGCGGACCTCGCCGCCTGGCGGGAGGGGCGGACCGGCTATCCCCTGGTGGACGCCGCCATGCGGCAGCTCGCGCACGAGGGATGGATGCACAATCGAGGCAGGCTGATCACGGCCTCCTTCCTGTCGAAGACGCTCTGCATCGACTGGCGCGCGGGGGCGCGTCACTTCCTCGGCCTGCTGGTGGACGGCGACGTCGCCAACAACCAGCTCAACTGGCAGTGGGTGGCCGGTACCGGCACGGACACCCGCCCCAACCGCGTCCTCAACCCCGTGCTGCAGGCCAAGCGGTACGACCCCGACGGCAGCTACGTGCGCCGCTGGGTGCCGGAGCTGGCGGGCCTCGACGGGCGCACCGTGCACGAGCCCTGGCGGCTCACCGGACGCGAGAGGGCGGCCCTCGACTACCCGGACCCGGTGATCGAGCTCTCCGAGGGCCTCGCCCGCTTCAGAGAGCTCCGAGGCTCCGCCTGACCTGCGGTTTCCTCGCCTTCTCGGAATCGACGCATCTATCGATGCGAAAACGATGCAAGTTGTGGGGGACGGGGTCCCGAGCGGAACGTGAGGGGCACGGGGTCATCGAGGTCCCGGAGCCGCCGCCCGCGAAGCGGCGGCGGCACACCCGGTGGACTCCCGCGCCACCACCCGGAGGAGGAAGCGCCATGACCGCACACCGGCCGACCGGAGCCCCCGCCCCCGCCCCGTCCACGGCGGCCGCCACCACGGACGCCGCCACCGCCCGTACCGCGCCCCTCGCGGCCGCCGACGTCGCCACCGCCACCGACGACCGGATCGCCCGGGGCCTGGTCGGCGGCGACGAGCAGTGCCTGGCCGTCGCCTACGAACGCTGGGGCCGCCTGGTCCACACCCTCGCGGCCCGCGCCCTGGGCGACCCCCGCGAGGCGGAGGACGTCACCCAGCAGGTGTTCGTCGCCGCCTGGCGCGGCAGGGCCAACTTCCGCCCCGAGCGCGGCAGCCTGCCGGCCTGGCTCACCGGCATCACCCGCCGCAAGATCGCCGACGCCCTGACCGCCCGTACCCGGCGCACCGAACTCGCGGCGAACCTCGGCGCGTCCCTGGAGCACGAGAGCCGCGGGCACGAGGAACCCCAGCGGGTCCTCGACCGGCTGGTCGTCACCGAGGAGCTGTCCCGGCTGCCCCGCGTCCAGCGGGACGTCCTGGAACTCGCGTACTTCGCGGACCTGACCCAGACGCAGATCGCCGACCGCACCGGCATGCCGCTCGGCACGGTCAAGAGCCACGCCCGCCGCGGCCTCCAGCGCATGCGGCACAGCCTCGAACTCGCCGGCGCCGGCCACCTCGCCTGACCGTCCGCCAGGTCCGCCCGGCCGTTCCGGCGCCGCCGCACGATCCCGCGGCACGCGCCCGAGCGTCCGGTCGACCAGGGTCGTCGACCCGGTCCCGAATCCGTTCGCGATCCGACCCGTCCGGCCGGCCGGCGGCTCCGAACACACCCACGGCCCGACGGCCGGACAACCGAGCACAGCACACCACACGCCGTCGCCCCCCCGCACGGGGACGACGGCTCTACGCAGCGCGCCCCGAACGTCACGGGAGCGTCGCACAAGGGGATGGGGAACGATGGACAGACGCAGCGTCGCCGTGGTGGGGGCGGGGGTGGCGGGCCTCACCGCCGCCCACTACCTGTCCCGCGTGCACGACGTGGTGCTGTACGAGGCGGACGACCGGCTCGGCGGCCACGCGCACACCCACGGACTGCCCGCCGCGGAGGGCGGCACGCTCCACGTCGACACCGGCTTCATCGTCCACAACGAGCGCACCTACCCCCACCTCCTGCGCCTCTTCCGCGAGTTGGGCGTCACCACGCAGGACGCCGAGATGAGCATGTCCGTGCGCTGCGACGGATGCGGGCTGGAGTACGCCGGCGCGCGCGGCCTCCGCGGCCTGCTCGGCGGCGGAAACGCCCGCCGGGGCAGGCACCTGCTGATGCTCGCCGACGTCCCGCGGTTCCACCGTGCCGCCCGCGGCCTGCTCGCCGCCGACGACATGACCCTCACCCTCGGCGACTTCCTGCGCGCCCACCGCTTCTCCGCCCACTTCGTCAGCCACTTCGCGATCCCGCTCGTCTCGGCCGTCTGGTCCTGCGCCCCCGACACGGCCCTGAGGTACCCCGCCGTGTACCTCTTCCGCTTCCTCGACCACCACGGGCTCCTCTCGGTGAAGGGATCCCCGCAGTGGAAGACCGTCACCGGCGGCTCCGCGGCCTACGTCGAACGCCTCGCCAAGTCGATCCCCTCCGTGCGGACCGCCACCCCGGTGCTCGCCGTGGTCCGGGGCGCCGACCGTGCCACGGTCATCACGGAGGACGGCGAGTCGGCCGAACACGCCGCCGTCGTGCTCGCGGTCCATCCCGACCAGGCCCTCCGGCTCCTCGCCGACCCCACCGAGCGGGAGCGGCGCGTCCTCGGCGCGTTCACCTACTCCCACAACCCGACCGTCCTGCACCGCGACACGAGCCTGCTGCCGCGATCGCCCCACGCCCGCGCCTCCTGGAACTACCTCCTGCCCTCCTGTGCCGCCCGCCCGGGCTCCGTCCAGGTCAGCTACGACATGAACCGGCTCCAGCGACTCCGCACCGACGAGCCGCACGTCGTCACCCTCAACCCCGGTGACCGCGTCGACCCCTCGGCCGTCCTGGCCCGCATGACGTACGAACACCCCGTCTACACGCCCGAGTCGGTGGCGGCCCAGCGCCTCCTGCCCACCCTCCGCACCGCCGTCACCGCGTACGCGGGCGCTTACCACGGCTGGGGATTCCACGAGGACGGCTGCCGCTCGGGCGTCGAGGCCGCCCGCCACCTGGGAGCCGGCACGTGACGACCGCCGCGCCGGAACCGTCCCCGGTCCCGGCCCTGTACGAGACGGAGATCGCGCACACCCGCGTCACCCCGATCCGGCACGCGCTCCACCACCGCACGTACATGTGGCTGGTCGACCTCGACGACCTGCCCCTCCTGCCGCGACCGCTCCGGGCGCTCGCCCGCTTCGACCCGGCCGACCACTTCGACGGCGACGCCCCCACCCTGCGGGCCGGGCTCGACGCCCGCCTGGCCGCGCACGGCGTGCACGACGCCGACGGCCGGGTCCTGATGCTCGCCCACGCGCGCGTGCTGGGCCACGTCTTCAATCCGCTCACCCTCTACTGGTGCCACGACCGCGCCGGGCACCCCGTCTGCGTCGTCGCCGAGGTGCACAACACCTACGGCGGACGGCACACCTACCTGCTGCGCCCCGACGCGGACGGCCGCGCCGAGACGGCCAAGGACTTCTACGTCTCGCCGTTCCTCGACGTCGCCGGCAGCTACCGGATGCGGCTGCCGCTCCCCGGCGACCGCCTCGACCTGACCGTCCAGCTCCGCCACACCGACGGCACCCGCCCCCTCACCGCCACCGTCCGCGGCGTCCGGCGACCCGCCGGCCCCCGCGGCCTCCTGGCCGCCGCGCTCCGACACCCGTGGCCGACCGCCGCCGTCTCCCTGGGCATCCGGCGCCACGGAGTCCACCTCTACCTCAAGGGACTCCGCGTGCGGCCCCGCACCACCCCCACCCCGCAGGAAGGCACCCCGTGAACCCCTCGTCCCCACCGCCCGCCACCCTCGACGCCCCGGCCACCCACGACGTCCACGGGGGCCGCGTCGAGGTCGATCCCGACCGTTGGCCGGACGTGGCCCGAGTGCCGCACGCCTCCGCCGCGCGCACCGCGGTGGCCCGCCTCCTCGTGGGACGCGCGTTCGACCGGCTGCCCCTGCGGATACGGACGGCCGGGCGCACCACCGTCCCCGCGCCGCGCAACGGCGACGACCGCGCCGTTCCGACGCCGACGCTCACGCTGCACGATCCCGAGGCCTTCCACCGGCGGATCGCCGCCGACGGGCTGATCGGCTTCGGGGAGTCGTACATGGCCGGCGAGTGGGACGCCGACGACCTCGTCGGCGTCCTCACGGTCCTCGCCCGCCACGTCGACGACCTCGTCCCCGCCGCGTTGCACCGGTTCCGGGGCGCCTGGGTCCGTCGCAGACCGCGCGCCGACCTCAACACCCCCGACGGGTCCCGCGAGAACATCCGCCGGCACTACGACCTCTCCAACGAGCTCTTCGCCCTCTTCCTCGACCCCGGCCTCAGCTATTCGTCGGCGGTCTTCGAGCCCCTCCCCGACACCCCCGGCGTCCTCCCCGACGCGGTCTTCACCGCCGCCCAGCACCGCAAGATCGACCGCCTCCTCGACCTGGCGGAGACCGGCCCCGGCACCGAGCTCCTGGAGATCGGCACCGGCTGGGGCGAACTCGCGCTCCGGGCCGCGGCCCGCGGCGCCCGCGTCCGCACCGTCACCCTCTCCGAGGAGCAGCTCGCCCTCGCGCGGGACCGCGCCGCCCGGGCCGGCGTCGCCGACCGCGTCACCGTCGAACTCCTCGACTACCGCCACGTGCGCGGCCGTTACGACGCCGTCGTGAGCGTCGAGATGATCGAGGCCGTCGGCGCCGAGTTCTGGCCCGACTACTTCGCCTCGCTCCGCCGCCTCCTCGCCCCCGGCGGACGCGTCGCCCTGCAGGCCATCACGATGCCGCACGAACGGATGCTCGCCACCGCCCGCACCCACACGTGGATCAGCAAGTACGTCTTCCCCGGCGGCCTCATCCCCTCACCGGAGGCCGTCGCCCGCGCGTCCGACGCCGCCGGTCTGCGCATCACCCACGACACCGGGTTCGGCGACCACTACGCCGAGACCCTCCACCAGTGGCGCGCCCGCTTCCGCCACCAGGAGGCCGCGGTGGCGGCCCTCGGATTCGACCGCGTCTTCCGGCGCATGTGGGAGTTCTACCTGGCCTGGTCCGAGGCCGGGTTCCGCGCCCGCTACCTCGACGTCCGACAGCTCCGGTTCACCGCCGCCGACGACCCGGCCACGGTGTCCTCCTCCCCGGCGCAGCGGTACGGGGACGCGTCGTGAGTGCCGTCGACACCGCGACGCTCTGTTCCGTCCTGGCCGCCTCGGCGGCCGCCGCCCTCGCCGTGATGCTGGTCGCCTTCGCCGTCGGCACGGCGCGGCGGCTGCACCGGATCGTCGACGTCGCCTGGGGGATCGCCTTCGCGGGCGTCGCGGGCGTGTCCTGGAGCCTGGCGGCGGGGCACGGCGACGGCGTCCGGCGGACCGTCGTCGCGCTCGCCACCGTCGTCTGGGGAGTGCGGCTCGCCGTCCACATCGCCCGGCGGGGACGCGGCCACGGCGAGGACCCCCGGTACGCGCGGATGCTCGCCCGCGCCCGCGGCAACCCCACCCTCCACGCCCTGTGGAAGGTCTACCTGCTCCAGGGCGCCCTCGTCTGGCTCGTCTCCCTGCCCGTCCAGCTCGCGGTCCTGCTGCCCGACCCGCTGGGGGTGACCGCGTACGCCGGACTCGCCGTCTGGGCGGCCGGCCTCGCCTGCGAGGCGGTGGGGGACCACCAGCTGGCCCGCTTCAAGGCCGATCCTGCGAACCGGGGGCGCGTCATGGACAGGGGGCTGTGGAGCTGGACCCGGCACCCGAACTACTTCGGTGACTTCCTCGTCTGGTGGGGGCTGTACCTCACGGCCTGCGCCACCTGGCAGACCGCCCTGCTCGCCCTGGTCTCCCCGCTCGTGATGAGCGGCCTCCTCATCTGGGGCAGCGGCAAACGGCTCCTGGAGGCCCACATGGCGGACCGGCCGGGATACCCGGAGTACCGGGCCCGCACGAGCGGTTTCCTGCCGCGGCCACCCAAACGACCGACCACGGGCGCGCCCCGTCCCTGAGGCGTCGGGGCCGGGGCCCCGGCGGCGCCGGCGCCCCTCCTCCCCGGTCACCGGCCCGGCCTCCTCCTCTAGCCGGCGCGCTCCTCCTGCCCGAGGCGCTCCTCGGCGCCCGCGCCCTCCCCGTACAGCCGGGAGATCACGGCGAGCGCCTCGCGCAGGCCGGTGGGACGCACCGTGCCGGGGGCGGGCGTCCGGCCGAGCCAGCCCGGACCCGCGAGGAGGACCAGGGGCGCCGTGCGCGCGCCCCGCACACCGAACGCCGTCCGGGCCACGTGCTGGGCCAGGGCGTGGTTGGCGGTGGACCGGGCCTGGGACCAGAGGACGACGGCGGCGGGCCCCGAACGCCGCACCGCCGCGTCGAGGGCCTCGGCGGGCACCGCCGCGCCGAACATCCTCGTCGGCAGTCCGCGCTCGGCGAGGCCGGCGGCGAGCGCCTCCAGAGGCAGCGTGTGCTGCTCCGAGGGGACGCACGCGAGCACGACCGGAGGAACCTGCGAGGTGGCCCCGGGTCCCGAAACGGCGGCCCGCCGCAACGTGGTGGAGATGTGCCAGGAGAGCAGGTGCTCCACCTCGACGTAGCGGTCCTCCGACGACTCCCACTTCCGGCCCACCGCGTGCAGCGTCGGTGCCATGATCTCCTCCCAGGAGGTGACCAGGCCGTACTCGGCCAGCGCCGCCCGGAGCAGCTCCTCCATCGCGGGCGCGTCGAGGCGCACCGCGGCACGGGCCAGCCCGCGGCACTCCTGCCGGACGTCCCCCAGCGGCAGACCGCTGCCGGCCACCGGCCGCCGGGCGGGCGGAGCCGGAGGCGCCACGGGTTCCGGCACCGCCTCCTCGGCGGGTGCGACCGGCCCGGTGACGGCGACCGGGGCAGGAGCGGCGGGGGGCGCGTCCGGCGGGGCCGGTGAGGAGCGCACCGCTCGGGCTGCCCGCGCCGCCTCGGCGGGCGGGACGCCCGACGCCGTGAGACGGCACATCTCCTCCAGCATCGCCACGTCGGCGGGGCTCCACCGCCGGTGGCGGCCGTCCCCGCGGACGGCGGGGCCGATCCCGTACCGGCGGTCCCAGGACCGCACGGTGGTGGGGGAGACGCCGAGACGCCGGGCCACGGCGCCCGTGGTGATCCCGTGGTCGCTGTCGTACATGGTCACCACCGTACGGTGCGGAAACGATGCGAGGCGGAGCGTTCGGTGCGGGGACGCACGGTCAGGAGCGCCACGCCGCGGCCGCCTGCGGAAGGCGGTCGGCCACGCCGTCGGCGAGCCGCTCGAATTCCCCGCGCAGGAGCGGCGCGGCCAGCCGGGCGAAGCCCTTGAAGGTCAGCGACGCCCGGTACGTCAGCCGCGTCGCCGTCCCTTCCTCCGTGAACCGCAGGTCGTCCAGCGCCGTCACGGTCTTGTTCTCGCCGCTGAACACCAGCCGCGCGGGCTCCCGCACGACGAGCTCGTACCGCAGCTCGGTCGTGCGGCCCCGGAACCGGGACGTGTTCCGCCACCGCGCGCCCGGTCGCACCGGCCCGTCGTCGAGCCGCACGCAGCGGACCGTGCCGGGGTCCCACTCCTCCGCGCGGGCGAAGTCCTCCAGATAGGCGACGACCTCCGCCAGGGGCCGTCGCACCACGAGCACCCGCTCCACACTGATCACCGTACGGTCTCCTCCGCGTCGTACCGGTGCGCGCCTCGGCCCCGGTCACCCAGGGTTTCCGGCCCGGCGGCCGGACCGGATGCACCGGCCGCGCCGGGCTCGCGGACCCGGCCCGGCCGGAGGACCCGACCGCCGGCCTCGGGATCCGCGGAGCGCATCGCTCCGCGGATGTGGAGGAGTTCTGGTGACCCCGTGACTATTCCGTCGCGGAATAGCCGCCCCAAGGGGCACCGAACGTCCGTACGCACCCGTCCAACTGATGAGTAACCCGCCGCTGACCTGGAGGAACGCCTCCGTCGGCCGGTTCCTCGTGGCCGCCCCGCGCCGCCGTGCTGCCGATGTATGGTCGGGCCGCCCGCATAGGAACGGGCGTGAAGGCGAGGCGATTCGAGGCGAGGCGAGGCGCATCCATGGGAACACCGACCACTCCGCCGCCCGACGGACCCGGTGAAGGCGGGGGCTGGTTCACCCGAAAGCCCACCCAGGGGCCCGCTCACCCGCCTCCCGCGTCCCGTCCGCACCCGCCGCTCCAGGGACGCCCCACGCCGACGGCCCCCGGGGCGGACGGCCGGGCGGCCCCGGCCGTGAACGGGGCGTCGGACCTGGCGGACATGTCGGACGCGGCGCTCCTGCGCCGCACCATGGCCGAGATCGAGCCCGTTGCCGACCAGGTCACCTCGTACTTCTACGCCCTGCTCTTCCTGCGCCACCCCGACCTGCGGGAGCTGTTCCCCGCCGCGATGAACACCCAGCGGGACCGCCTCTTCAAGGCGCTGCTCACCGCCGCGACCCACGCCGACGACCCCGCCACCCTGACCACGTACCTCACGCACCTCGGCCGCGGCCACCGGAAGTACGGCACCCGCCCCGAGCACTACCCGGCCGTCGGCGAGGCCCTGATCGGCGCCCTGACCCGCTACGCCTCCGCCGTCTGGGGGCCGCGCACCGAGGCCGCGTGGGTGGCCGCCTACACCACGATCTCGCAGATCATGATCGACGCGGCGACCGAGGACGAACTCCGCTCGCCCGCCTGGTGGCAGGCGGAGGTGGTCGACCACGAGATGCGGACGCCGGACATCGCCGTCGTCACGGTCCGCCCCGACCAGCCGTACCCCTTCCTCGCCGGGCAGTACACCACCCTGGAGACCCCGTGGTGGCCGCGCGTCTGGCGGCACTACTCCTTCGCCTCCGCGCCGCGCTCCGACGGACTGCTGTCCTTCCACGTGAAGGCGGTCCCGGCGGGCTGGGTCTCCCAGGCGCTCGTGCACCGCGCCCGCCCCGGCGACGTCGTCCGGCTCGGTCCCCCCGCCGGCTCCATGACCGTGGACCACAGCACCGACAACGGTCTGCTCTGCCTCGGCGGCGGCACCGGCATCGCCCCCATCAAGGCGCTCGTGGAGGACGTCGCCCGGCACGGACGGCGCCGCACCATCGACGTCTTCTACGGCGCCCGCGAGAACGAGGGCCTGTACGACATCGAGACGCTGCTCAGGCTCCGGCAGTCGCACGCGTGGCTCTCGGTCCGGCCGGTCCTGGACGACGGCCCCGGCGGCCTCCCCTCCGGGGGTCTGCCCCACGCCATCCGCGAACACGGCCCGTGGTACACCCACGACGCCTATCTGTCCGGCCCGCCCGGCATGATCCGCCGCGGTGTCGAGGCCCTGGTGGGCGTCGGCATCCCCACCCACCGCATACGACACGACTCGCTAGAGGAACTGGCCGGGGCAACGACGTGAGCACATTCCAGCAGGACCCGAGCACCATCGAACAGACCGGGCCCGAGCCCGTCCCACCCCTGCGCACCACCCGCCCGGGGAGCGACGGCGAGCACCTCGTGCAGCGGCGCATGGGCACCGCCGAACGCGCCGACCGGTTCTACGCCGAACAGGTCCTCGACCGGCTGAACCCCCGGATGCGCGAGTTCACGGCACGGCAGGAGATGTTCTTCCTCGCCACCGCCGACCGCCACGGAGCCTGCGACAACACCTTCCGCGCCGGCCCGCCCGGCTTCCTCCACGTCCTCGACGAGACGACGCTCGCCTACCCCGAGTACCGGGGCAACGGCGTCCACGCGAGCCTCGGCAACATCGAGGAGAACCCGCACGTCGGCATCCTGATGGTCGACTTCATCCGTGACCGCATCGGCCTCCACGTCAACGGCCGGGCCAGGGTCGTCGGCGACGACGAGATGCGCCGCGCCCGCCCCGACGCCCGGCTCCCCGAGGATCCGGTGCCGGGTCGCCGGGCCCTGGTGTGGGTGGAGATCGCCGTCGACGAGGCGTACATCCACTGCGCCAAGCACATCCCGCACCTCCAGAAGGCCCCCGCCCGCGGCAGCGGCCGGTCCTGGGGCACGGACGACGTCAGGCGCAAGGGCGGCGACTTCTTCGGCGCGGCCGCCGCCGCCCCTGAGCGCGGACCGTTCGTGCCGCCGCCCCGCGCCGACGCGCCTACCTGGCGCGCGGCTGCCCGGACGGTGCTGGAGCGGGCCGACTCCGCCGCCGGAGCGCGGGAGTTCAGCGGCTGGTTCAGCCGCGGCACCGGCTGACGAACCGGACTCGATCCTCCCGGGTCACGCCCCGACCTCCGGTTCGTACGAGGGCTGTAACAGAGGATGTACGGCAGGTGAACCGGGTTCCCCGCGTGGTGACAATACCGATGTCACACGAACACGGACCGGTCTCGGGCCGGTCACGGGGGAAGAAGGACCAGCATGAACTCCACGACGGACAGGGGCGGTTCACGGCGCCGACACCTGCGGGGCGCCGCCCTGGGCGCCGCGGTGGTCGCGGCCCTGCTGACGACCACCGCCTGCCAGGGCGACGACCCGGCCACCGCCTCGCCGACCGCCGCCGCCCCGTCGATCGCGGTCCCCTCGGACTCCGCGTCGACCGGCGGCAGCGCTCCGGAGAGCACCGCGCCGACGGGCGACTCGGGGACCGGCACGAGCAGCCCGACGGCGGCGGGGACCGGGGACAGCGGCGAGACCAGCGGCGGCAACGGCACGACGTACCCGGACTGCCGGGCCGACGGGCTCACCACAGCGGCCGAGCTCCAGGACGAACACGGTGACACCCCCCGCCACTTCCTCCTCACCGTCACCAACACCGCGCGGACACCCTGCGTCCTCAACGAGGCGCCGATCGTACGGCTCACGGCGGGCAACGACGCCCCGATCGTCCGGACGCTCGGGGAGCCGGACACCGAGCCCGTGGTCGTCGAGGGCGGCGGCAAGGCCTACGCCGGTCTGTACGTCTTCGGCAACGACGAGGGCGGCGAGGCGGTGTACGACCAGTCCGACCGCTTCACCGCGACCCTCGTCGCCGGCGAGGGCACCGAACTGAGCGGCACGCTCGTCTTCGACCTGCCCGACGGCCTCGGCACGGTCTCCGTCGACGACGCGGCACGACTGAACGGCTGGGCCGGCACCGAGGGCCTCGCGATGCGCCCGATCACCCAGCTCTGAGCGGGCACGTCGCCTGCGGCGGCGCCCCCCGGTGGGGCACACTGGCGGCGTGCGCATCGTGATGATGACGGCGGGATCGAGGGGCGACGTCGCGCCGTACACGGGTCTGGGTGCCGGTCTCGTACGAGCCGGGCACGAGGTGACGCTCGCCACCCACGGACTGTTCGAGCCCCTGGTGGCGGGGTCGGGAGTGCGCTTCCGCCCGCTGCCGGTGGACCCCCGCGCCGAGCTGCACTCCCCGCACGGCCGACGGCTGCACGACGCGCGGACCGGCGCGGGAAAGCTCGCACGACTGGTGACCATGGGGCGGCGCGCGGTCGACGAGATGACGGCGGGCCTGGTCGAGGTGGCGCGCCGGGGGGACGTCCTGCTGGTCGGCGGGTCGCTGGGGCCGCTCGGCCACGCCATCGCCGACGGCCTGGCCGTCCCCGCCCTGGGGCTCCATCTCCAACCGCTCCACCCCACCCGGGAGTTTCCCGCCCCCGTCCTGGGGACACACCCCTGGGCGCCGTGGGGAACCGGCTGAGCGGACAGGCCGTGTCGGCATCGGTGGAGTTGCTGTTCGCCGACGCCGTACGGTCGCTGCGGCGACGGCACGGACTCGTGACGACGGGCTCCCGGGACCGTCGGGCGCGGCCCGTGCTGCACGGCTACAGCGACCTCGTCGTCCCCCGGCCCCGGGACTGGCCCGCCGAGCTGGAGGTGGCCGGGTACTGGTGGCCGCACGAGACCGGGCAGCGGCTCTCCGGGGACCTGGAGGACTTCCTCGCCGCCGGGCCCCCACCCGTCTTCGTCGGCCTGGGCAGCGCCACCGTGCCCGATCCCGAGCGGCTGAGCCGCGAGATCGTCACCGCCCTGCGCGCGGCGCGCGTGCGCGGGATCGTCCAGCGGGGCTGGGCGGGTCTCGCCGCCGGGGACGACGACATCCTGACCGTCGACGAGGTGCCGCACGCCCTGCTGTTCCCCCGCACCGCCGCCGTGGTCCACCACGCGGGAGCGGGCACGACCGGCGCCGTCCTGCGGGCCGGGGTGCCGAACATCCCGGTGCCGGTCCAGTTCGACGCGGCGTTCTGGGCGTCCCGGCTGACCGCGCTGGGCACCGCGCCCGGCGCGCTGCCGCTGCGCCGCCTCGCCTCCGGCACGCTGGCCGCCGCCCTGCGCCGCGCGACCCGCGACGCCTCCCACCGCACGCGCGCCCGCGCGCTGGCCGACCGCCTGGCCACCGAGGACGGCGTCGCGCCGGTCCTCGCCGCGCTCGACCGACTGACCCCCTGACCGCACTCCGTCGTCAACCGGCTTCTCTCCCGGCTCAGTTCACCGGCATGCCGATGCCCGGCAGCCACAGCCGGCCGCGGTCGGCGACCGTCAGCTCCCAGGCCACCAGCTCGTCCGGGCAGACCGAACCACGGCCCCGGACGTCGGCGACGAGCAGCCGGGCCGCCGCCCTCGCCGCCCCGGGGTCCTCGTCCGCGAACACCGCCCGCCACCAGCCCCCGTCCCGCACCTGCCACCCCCGCTCCCGCATCGTCTCCTCGAACCCCGGCTCCTCGGGCGTGGTCCGGTGGTCCACCATCAACGACAGCTCTCCCGGGTCCTGGCCGTACCCCACCCGCAGGCGCCGCGGCCAGTCCCGCGCGCACTGCACGACGAACGAGGCCCAGTCACCCGGCATCTGCACCGGCAGTTGCTCCATCCACGAGTCCAGGAGCAGCGCGAGCGAGCACTCCAGGTGCTCCCACGACGAGGCCGTGTGGTGCCCGTCCCAGCGGAACGCCGGCCAGCCGCGCTCCGGCCCCCGGTGCAGCAGCCACAGATACGGCAACGCGTCGAAACCGTGCGGCTCCTCGGGACGCCCCCCGACCGAACACGACTCGACGGCGGTGTACTCCCGCCCGTGCAGCTCCGACGCCGTGTGCACCGAGAGCGTCGCGCCCTGCGGACCGCCCGCCAGCAGCACCACGTGACCGTCCGTGTGCCAGCGCACGCTGGGGCCGGCCGCCGAACCCCCGTACAGGGTGGGCTCGCCGAGCTCGGCCGCCACCGCCCCGTACACGGGCCGCAGCGCCTCCCGCCGGACCGCGCGGCCCGACCCGGGCCCGTACGGGGCGACGAGCACGGCCGGCGCCCCCACATGGGCGGCGGGACGGTCGTGCAGGGCGCGGGCGTGGGCCGCGGCGCCGGCGGGACCGGGCGGAGCGGGAGGCGTGGGCGACGTACCGATGACCATGACGCCATCGTGCCAGGCGGGGCCGCGCGTTCCGCCCCGGCCCACGGCTCTCACTCGCGGTTGCCGACCGCCACGAGCGCCGCGCCGATGTCCGCCGTCGCCCGGGGATCGGACAGCAGCCGCCCGGTGAGCTCCTCCACGCGCCGCAGACGGTAGCGGACGGTGTTGGGGTGGACGAACAGGGTGCTCGCCGCCGCGTTGGCCGAGCCGCCGGACGCGAACCAGTGCTCCAGCGTCCGCAGCAGCCGGGACCGTTCCGCCGCGGGCAGGTCGAGCACCGGCCGGAGCGTCACCTCCACCAGGTGGGCGGCCTCCGCGGGCGCCGCGGCCACCACCATCGCCAGCGGATCGTCGTCGAACCGCGCCACACCGGGCCCGGCCCCCGGCAGTCTGGACAGCGCCAGACGGGCGAACCGCAGCGCCTGCGGAGCGTCCCGCAGCGAACCGAAGCAGGGACTGAACCCCACGCGCGCACGCCTGCGCCGCAGGACGCGCAGGCAGCGGTCCTCCGCGGCCGCTCCGGGCAGCGCGATCAGCGCCAGCTGCTGGTCCGGCAACAACCGCCACGCCGAAGGGAGTTCCGCCCGCCGCAAGGCCGTCTCCGCACCCGCGAGCGGCTCCTCGCCCGGCGCGGCGGCCTCCGCGACGGCCACCGCGTACGGCCCGTGCTCGGGGAGCCCGAGCTCACGGGCCGCCTCCCACAGGGTCCGGTCGGTGACCGTGCCCGTGAACAACGCCTCCACCAGCGCCGAGCGCCTGGCCTGCCCCCGCGCGGTCAGCTCCGCCGCCGTCTCCCGGTAGGAGACCGCCACCGCTTCCGCGTACAGCCCCGACAGGGCCCAGAACTCCGCGGACTGCGCCACCAGGAGTCCGTCGGTGACCTCCGGGCGGGTGCGCGCCTCCGCCAGGATCTCCGTCCACAGCAGCGCCGAACCGATCCGGTAGGCGTGCAGCGTGTCCGCCAGCGGAACGCCCTGCTCCGCGCGGACCCGGCCCGTCTCCCGCGCCGAACTCGCGTCCGGGTCGCCCCCCACGCGCAGGTGGCTCAGGATGAGGCGCGCGTTGGCGGCGCACGAACGGCGCAGCGAGTCCAGGGGGATCAACGACTCGTCCTGGTACGCGACGACCTCCGAGCGGATGCGCAGGGCCATCTCCTCGGCCAGCTCGGGCAGCCTCGCGAGAAGCGCCTCTCCCACACCCGAAAGATTCACAGCCGCAGCTTATCCACCCCGTTTTGTTCCGGCGGACAAACCCGGGGGCCGAGCGGTGTCGTGCCGGCCATAGGGCGCGCCCTTACCGAGCTGCAAGATGTCGGCGATGTGAACGTCTGGTGTTCCGTGCAACGGAGGCAGGTCATGGCCAATCTGGCAGGGTTCCTCGTGGAGACGGCCGGGCGGCAGCCCGAGCGCCCCGCACTGCGCCTGGGGGAGCAGGTCATCACCTACGCGGACCTGGACGCACGCAGCGCCCGCGCCGCCGCCCTGCTCAGGGCCGAGGGCGTGCGGCCGGGCGACCGGGTCGCCCTGATGCTGCCGAACGTCCCCGAGTTCGTCGTCCTCTACTACGGCGCCCTGCGCGCCGGAGCGGTCGTCGTTCCGATGAACCCGCTCCTGAAGACCCGCGAGACGGAGTTCCACCTCACCGACTCGGGTGCCGGACTGCTCTTCGAGTGGCACCAGGCGCCCGGCGAGGGCGCGCGGGGCGCCGACGCCGCGGGCGTACGGCACACGGCCGTCGAACCCGTCGCGTTCGCCGCCGCCCTGGCCGGACACGAGCCGCTGACCGAGGTCGCCGAGGTCGACGGCGACGACACGGCCGTCCTGCTGTACACCTCCGGCACCACCGGCCGCCCCAAGGGCGCCGTCCTCACCCACGCCGGCCTGCGCCACAACACCGAGGTCAACACCGTCGAGATCCAGCAGATGACCCCGGACGACGTCGTGGTGGGCTGCCTGCCCCTGTTCCACATCTTCGGCCAGATCTGCACCATGAGCGCGGCCGTCCGCAGCGGCGCCTGCCTCGTCATGATCCCCCGGTTCGAACCCGGAGCCGTCCTCGACGCCATCGCCCGCGAGCGGGCCACCGTCTTCGAGGGCGTCCCCACCATGTACGCGGCACTGCTCCAGCACCCGTCGGACGCGGACGTCTCGACCCTGCGGATGTGCATCTCCGGCGGCGCCTCGCTGCCGGTGGAGATCCTGCACGGCTTCGAGCGGCGCTTCGACTGCGCCGTCCTCGAAGGCTTCGGCATGTCCGAGACCAGCCCGGTCGTCACCTTCAACCACCCCGACCGGCCCCGCAAGGCCGGCTCCGTCGGCACCCCCATCCGGGACGTCGAGGTGCGCCTCCTGGACGAGGCGGGCAAGGACGTGGCGCCCGGCGAGATCGGCGAACTGGCCGTCCGCGGCCCCAACGTGATGAAGGGCTACTGGAACCGGCCCGAGGAGACGGCCGCCGCCGTACCCGACGGGTGGCTGCGCACCGGAGACCTCGCGCGGGCGGACGAGGACGGCTACCTCTACATCGTCGACCGCAAGAAGGACATGATCATCCGCGGCGGCTACAACGTCTACCCGCGGGAGATCGAGGAGGTCCTCCACGAGCACCCGGCCGTCGCCCTGGCCGCCGTGGTCGGCGTCCCGCACGCCGAACTGGGCGAGGAGGTAGCGGCCGCCGTCGTCCTGCGCCCCACCGCCGAGGCCACGCCGGACGAGCTGCGGGAGTACGTCAAGGAGCGCGTCGCGGCCTACAAGTACCCCCGCAGGGTGGAGCTCGTGGAGGCGCTGCCGCTGGGCCCCAGCGGCAAGATCCTCAAGCGCGAGATCACCCTCCCGGCGGCCGGGAGGTCGTGATCGGGGCGCTGGGTCCGCCCCTCCCGCCTCCTGCCCTCGGAGGGAGGCGGGAGGGGCGGGCTCACGACGCGCTGCTCCACCCGCCGGTCGGGGAGTACGCGTCCACCAGGTCCACCACGAAGACCAGCGTCGAGCCCGGGGGGATCAGCGCCGAGGGCGACTCCCTGCCGTAGCCGAGGCGCGGGGGGACGACGATCTCGCGTCGACCGCCGACCCGCATGCCCCGCACCCCGCGGTCCCAGCCCTTGATGACCCGGCCGCCGCCGAGGGCGAACTTGAACGGCTCGCCGCGGTCCCAGGAGGAGTCGAACTCCCTGCCGGTCGCGAAGGTCACGCCCACGTAGTGCACCTTGAGCACCATGCCCGGCCTTGCCTCGGGACCGTCACCGACGACCAGGTCCCGGACGGTCAGCTCGGCGGGGGCCGCACCCTCCGGCACCTCGACCCGGGGCTTCGTCGCTTCACCCATCAGCGGCCTCACTCTCTCCACCGGAAGTCCCCCGTACGGACCGTCCGGACCCATGGATCCCCGAGCAGCCTAGGGGGTGTCTCGCCGATCATGCCGGGCTCGCGGCGGCTGGCACGCACGCTCGCCGCGTTGTCGTCGGTCGCCCGATGCTCCGCATCGCCTCCCTCCTCCGCCTTGCGATCGCACGCACCAGCCGCCGCTCCCTGATCCGGC
>NZ_JBSFSA010000052.1:0-43188 GCF_053589515.1 Streptomyces sp. NPDC003327
GGCCCGGCGTGGCGCCGGGCCGGTGTGGCGCCGGGCCGGTGCGCCCGTCAGGCCACCGCGTCGAAGCCGGTGTCGCGGGCCATCTTCTTCAGTTCGAGGAGGGCGTGCTTCTCGATCTGGCGGATCCGCTCGCGCGTCAGGCCGTGCTCCTTGCCGACCTCCGTGAGGGTCCGCTCGCGCCCGTCCTCGATGCCGTACCGCATGCGGATGATCGAGGCCGTCCGGTGGTCGAGCTTGTCGATCAGGTCGTCGAGCTCCTCGCTGCGCAGCAGGGTCAGGACCGACTGCTCCGGCGAGATCGCGGAGGTGTCCTCCAGGAGGTCGCCGAACTGGGTCTCGCCCTCGTCGTCCACCGACATGTTCAGCGAGACAGGGTCGCGCGACCAGTCGAGGACGTCGGTGACCCGCTCCGGGGTGGAGCCGAGCTCGGCGGCGATCTCGGCGGGCTCGGGCTCCCGGCCGTTCTCGCGGTTGAACTCGCGCTGCACGCGCCGGATGCGGCCCAGCTCCTCCACCAGGTGGACGGGGAGCCGGATGGTCCGGGACTGGTCGGCGATGGAGCGGGTGATGGCCTGGCGGATCCACCACGTGGCGTACGTGGAGAACTTGAAGCCCTTGGCGTAGTCGAACTTCTCGACCGCGCGGACCAGGCCCGCGTTGCCCTCCTGGATCAGGTCGAGGAGCGGCAGCCCGCTGCGCGGATAGCGCCGGGCCACGGCCACCACGAGCCGCAGGTTGGACTTGATGAAGAGGTCCTTGGCACGCTCGCCCTCGGCGACCAGCGCCTCGAGCTCCTCGCGGGACGCGCCACCCGCCTCGCTCTCGATCTCGCCGTCGAGTATCTGCTGGGCGTAGACGCCCGCCTCGATCGTCTGGGACAGCTCGACCTCCTTGGCGGCGTCGAGCAGGGGCGTGCGCGCGATCTCGTCGAGGTACATGCCGACCAGGTCGCGGTCGGCGATCTCCCCGCCCACGGCGCGAACGCTGCTTGCCCGGCCGTCCCCGCTCGAAGCGGAGGACTGACGACGGGCGACGGCACGGGTTGCCATGCGAGCTCCCTTGCTGAGTAGGTCGCGACACCTTTCCGGGTGCCCTGCATCCGACGGAAACAACGACTGGAATCAGGACAGAATTCCCACGCGGCACATGGATTTTCGCGATCATGCAGTATCCTGCGCGGCCCCCGCCCCTGCGGGTCGGCCGTCGCCACGCACGGAGGTGCAGGTCAGACCGGTCGCGGGGGGTTAGGCGGAGCCGCTCGCGCGCCCCGCCGACCACGCCGTCGGTGAGACCGCGATCACATGCGGTGTCATCCGGTGAGACGCCCGCGCGGGCCCCGGGGTTGCCTCCGCGCTCCCCCGCCCCCGTACCCCGTACGGGCGTGCCCGCCTCCGACCAGCGGACTAGGTCGCCGGCCCGTTACGGCGCCCCGGGTCCCCGCCCTACCGTCCCTCCCATGAGCGACGACACGAGCATCGCCACGAGCCCCGACGCGTCCGGCACCCTCGACGAGGCCCTCGAACGGCTCCACACCACCGGCCCCGAGCGCGGCGGCTGGCTCACCAACCACGCCCCCATGGCCGTCGAGGCGCTCGTCCGCCACGGCGGGGCCGGGACCGTGCACCGCTGGCTGGACGCGTACGCGCCCAAACTGGAGGAGCTGCCCGCCGCGCAGGCCCCGGTCACCGCCGCGAACTGGCGCGAATCGCTCGGTGACCCGTCCCGGATCACCGACTGGACCCGCTTCTTCGGGCGGGAACTGGCGGAGCGCCCCTGGCACGAGGTGCTGGCCGAGTGGTGGCCCCGGCTGCTGCCCGGCATCGCGGGCGGAGCCACGCACCCGGTGATCCGCACCGGTCACGCCGTACGGACGCTGTTGAGCGGACCGGAGGAGACGGCACCGCGCCGCGCCGAGCTGGCGCACGCCCTCGGTTACTGGGCGGCCCGGCACCGGCCGCTGCCGTCGCTCGCGTCGCTGGCGGCCGCGCCGGACGCGGCGGCCGCGCTCGACGCCGTACCGCCGGTTCCGGAACAGGAGGGCGGCATCCGGGCGCGGCTCGCGCAGCTGACCGCGTTCCCGGTGTGGGGCGGGGCGGCGGACCCGGACACGGCGAAGGCGCTGCTCACGGAGCTGGTGACGGCGGCGACGCACCGGTACGCGACCCACGGCCACGGCGAGCCGATCATGCTCGTGCACGCGGCGACCGCGCCGAACGCCGTGCTGCGGGCCCTGCCCGCGCTGCCCCGCGAGCTCTGGGCGCCGAGCCTGGCGGCGGCCTGGTCGGCGGCGGCCGCGGTGACGGCGGCCTACACGCCGCGGGAGGCGGCCCCGGTCCCGTACGGGAAGGGGACGCTCACGCCGGAGGAGGTCTTCGAGCGGGCGGCGGCACACGGCGACGACCACACCATCAAGTTCACGGACACCGCACTCGACGTCGGCGACCCGCTCGCCCTCGCCGCCGCCGTCCGCTCGGTGGAGCTGAACCCGCCCCTGCTCTGAGCCACGGGGCTCCCGCGGGTCGGCCGATCAGCCGATCAGCCGGTCAGCCGAACTGCACGGACCGCTTCGCGAGTCCCATCCAGAAGCCGTCGATCACGGAACGCTCGCTGTCGAGGTCGCCCGCCGCGTCCGCCGCGCCCATGGCCACGAAGAGGGGCGCGAAGTGCTCCGTACGCGGATGGGCGAGGCGCCCGGCGGGCGAGGTGTGCGCGAAGTCGAGGAGGGCGTCGACGTCGCGGGCGGCGAGCGCCTCGCGCCCCCAGGCGTCGAACTCCGCCGACCAGCCGGGTACGCCGCCGCCGGTGTGGCGGAGGGCGGCGAGGTTGTGGGTGAAGAAGCCGCTGCCGACGATCAGGACGCCCTCGTCGCGCAGGGGGGCCAGCTTGCGGCCGATGTCCATGAGACGGCGCGGGTCCAGGGTCGGCATGGAGATCTGGAGTACGGGGATGTCGGCGCCCGGGAACATCTCGACGAGCGGCACGTACGCGCCGTGGTCGAGGCCCCGGTCGGGGATGTCCTGGACGGGCGTGCCGGGCGCGCGGAGGAGTTTCCGGACGGCCTCCGCGAGCCGCGGCGCGCCGGGGGCCGGGTAGCGGACCCGGTAGTAGTGCTCGGGGAAACCCCAGAAGTCGTACACGAGGGGGACGGTCTCGGTGGCGCCGAGGGCGAGCGGGGCCTCCTCCCAGTGGGCGGAGACCATGAGGATCGCGGCTGGTCGGGGCAGGCCGGCGGACCAGGCGGCGAGTTCGCCGGGCCAGACGGGGTCGTCGGCGAGCGGCGGGGCGCCGTGGGACAGGTAGAGCGCGGGCATCCGTTCGAGCGTGGCGTCCATGGCGTCCGCCTCCTTCTTGCCTGTCGTCACCGACCTTGCGCGTCGTCACCGACCCGACTGCTTGAAGTTTCAATCTCTTGCACGTCCACCTTAGACGTACATTGTTCAACTTTCAAGAACGAGTCGTACGATGGGAATCATGGGAGACACGACCGAACCCCGCTGGCTCACCGACGAGGAACAGCGCGTCTGGCGCTCGTACCTGCACGCCACCACGCTCCTGGAGGATCACCTCGACCGCCAGTTGCAGCGCGACGCCGGGATGCCGCACGTCTACTACGGACTCCTCGTCCAGCTCTCCCAGGCCCCGCGCCGCCGCCTGCGGATGACCGAGCTCGCCAGGAGCGCCAAGATCACCCGCTCCCGCCTCTCCCACGCCATCGCCCGCCTGGAGAAGAACGGCTGGGTGCGGCGCGAGGACTGCCCCTCCGACAAGCGCGGCCAGTTCGCGCAGCTGACGGAGGAGGGGACGGAGGTCCTCCGGCAGACCGCGCCCGGCCATGTGGCGGCCGTACGCCAGGCCATGTTCGACCGGCTCTCCCCCGAGCAGGTGGAGCAGCTCGGCGCGATCATGCGCGTGATGGCCGAGGGCCTCGAACCCTCGGGCCCGGACGCGGACCTGCCCTGGCTCCGCTGAGCAGCGGACGGCTCGCGGAACCAGGGCAGGGGCAGGGCCCGGGGCAGGGACGGGGCTCGGGGCAAGGGCGGGGCTCGGGGCAAGGGCGGGCGCTTCGGGAGCGCCGGCCGTCAGTGCACCACGACGGGGATCCTCACCTCGTCGTCGGCGCCCGCACCGGCTCCCGCCGCACCCTCGGGCGCGCCGGACCCCGGCTTCCCGGTGGTGATCAGCGCGAACGCGATCGCGGCCGAGGCGACCAGGATGCCGACGGCCCACCAGATGGCCGAGGTGTAGCCCTCGACCATGGCCTGGAGCTGGACCAGCTTCTGCGCGGCCGGGGTGGTGGCACCGGCCGCGTGGTCGGCGATGTACGCGGTGGTCGCGGAGGCGGCGATCGTGTTGAGCAGGGCCGTGCCGATGGCGCCGCCGACCTGCTGCGAGGTGTTGACCATCGCGGAGGCCACACCGGCGTCACGCGGGTCCACGCCGAGCGTCGCCAGGGACATGGCCGGCATGAAGGCCGTACCCATGCCGAGGCCGAGCAGCAGCTGCGCGGGCAGGATGAGCCCGGCGTAGGAGGTGTCGGTCTCCAGCTGGGTGAGGAGCAGCATGCCGAGGCCGGCGGTCAGGAAGCCGGGCGCCATCAGCAGGCGCGGCGGGACGCGGGTCATCAGCCGCGTACCGATCTGGGTCGAGCCGATGATCATGCCCGCGATCATGGGCAGGAACGCGAAGCCCGTCATGACCGGCGAGTAGTCCTTCACGACCTGGAGGTAGTACGTCAGGAAGAGGAAGAGGCCGAACATGGCGATGACGGCGAGGCCGAGGGAGAGGTAGACGCCGCCGCGGTTGCGGTCGGTGACGACGCGCAGCGGCAGCAGCGGGGCCTTCACCCGGGACTCGACCAGCACGAAGGCGATGAGCAGCACGCCGGAGGCGACGAACATGCCCACGGTGCCGGCGTCGCTCCAGCCCTCGGACTCGGCGCGGGTGAAGCCGTAGACGAGCGCCACCAGGCCCAGGGTGGAGAGGATCACGCCGGGGATGTCGAGCGCGGAGCGGTTGCGGCCGGCGGCGGGCTCGCGGATCACGAGGTACGCGCCGACGGCGGCGACGACCGCGAACGGGATGTTGACGAAGAAGGTCCAGCGCCAGTCGAGGTACTCGGTGAGGAAGCCGCCGAGGATCAGGCCCACGGCGCCGCCGCCACCGGCGATCGCGCCGTAGATGCCGAAGGCCTTCGCGCGCTCCTTGGCGTCGGTGAAGGTCACGGCGAGCAGCGAGAGTGCGGCGGGCGCGAGGAGCGCGCCGAAGGCTCCCTGGAGCGCGCGGGCACCGAGCATCATCGCCTCGCCGGTCGCGGCCCCGCCGAGGGCGGAAGCGGCGGCGAAGCCGATCAGGCCGACGACGAAGGTGCGCTTGCGGCCCCACAGGTCGGCGATGCGGCCGCCGAAGAGGAGGAGGCCGCCGAAGGCGAGGGCGTAGGCGGTGATGACCCACTGCCGGTTGCCGTCGGAGATGCCGAGGTCCTGCTGGGCGGAGGGCAGGGCGATGTTCACGATCGTCGCGTCGAGCACGACCATCAGCTGGGCGAGGGCGATGAAGACGAGCGCTTTCCAGCGGCCGGGGTCGGCCTGGGTCTCGACGCTGTCGGCGATTTTTGGCATGGAAGTGGCCACCTCTTGGCGCGTGAAGGGTGAGAAGGGGTGCGGCCCGGCGGTGCGGCGGGCCGTGAAGTCGGGCCGTGAAGTCGGGTCGGGAAGTCGGGTCGAGTCGGTCGGGCGCAGGGCTCAGAAGCCGTGCGGAGGAGCTACGGACTCGGCCTGTACGGACTCGGGCGGGTTCGGGCTCGGGCGGGTCCGGGCTCGGCAGACGGGGTCAGGAGTCGCGTCGCAGGTCCTCCAGGGTCACGGCCGCACCGGCCAGTACGGAGCGCGCGGGGGCCTCCATGCCGTCGAGGAACACGTCCAGGTGGCGGTGGAGGAACGGTTCGAGGGAGCCGCAGGCGCTGCCGGGCAGCGGCCTGGCCAGCTGGGTCAGGGCCACCATCAGGTCCCCGACGCCGACGTCGGGGCGGAGCCGGCCGGCCTGCTGGGCGCGGTCGACGAGGGCCTGGACGGCGTTCTCCACCCGCTCGCGCTCGACGACCAGATCCGGGTGGTCCTCGTCGAAGGCGCCGTCGAGCATCGGGCAGAGCGCGCCGACGCGCTCGTCCGCCGCGGCGTGGGTGAAGCGGCGTACGGCGGCGAAGGGGTCGGCCTCCTCCTCGCCCGCCCGCTCGGCGAGGTCGGCGACCCGCCCCATCACGGAGAGGACGACCTCGCGGACGAGGTCGGCGCGCTCGGGGAAGTTGCGGTAGAGGGTGGCGTTGCCGACCCCGGCCCGCCGCGCGACCTCGTCGTACGGCACCAGGGGGCCGAACTCGACGAACATCTCGCGGGCGGCCGCCACGATCCGCTCCCGGTTGCGCAGGGCGTCGGCCCGGGGGCGCGGGACGCGGCGGGCGGGCGCGGTGCCGGCGGTGCTGCTCACGCCGTGCCTCCTCGATCGGTCGAATCAGTCGTTTTTGTCAACAGCCGTTTCGATCAACAGCCGTTTCAGGTCAACAGCCGTTTCGGATCAGTCGTTGCGGATCACTCGCTCGGAGTCATCCGGGGACTGATTCCCCACTTCGTTGAACACCCTCATAAACGGGGACGCGATCCCCGGTTATTTCCCTGACTGCCTGTGACCTGAATCACACGAACGGCGGTGTGTCGCCGTACCCACGATCGGGCCACCCGGCGCGCGCGTCCGCACTACTCGCTCCAGGCTGATCGCACGGCGCGGATCTCCGTCCCAGCGCGGATGTGGACCCGCGCCGCAGACCTGCCCGAACCGGAGAGGCGCCGTATGCAGCACACCCGCAGGCGGATACGCAGACCCGTCGCCCTGGCCGCGACCACGGCCTTCTCGCTCGCGCTGCTGGCGTCCGCGAGCACCACCCTGCCCGGGCCCGCGCCCGCGACGGCCGGCCCCGTGGCCGCCGCGCCCGCCACCACCCAGCAGCTGGGGCCGTGCCGGATCACCACCACCATGGGCGTGCAGATGTCCGAAGGGCTGCCGACCGCCCCCGGGTACGCCCGCTCCACGGGCCGCGTCAGGGCCCTCAACCTGATGATCGACTTCCCGGACGCCGTCGGGGAGGGCACGGCGATGAGCCGCTACCGCGAGTTCTTCCCGCAGACCTCCGACTGGTTCCGCACCAGCTCGTACGGGCGCCTCCAGTACGAGCCCGAGGCCCCGATACCCGACTGGCTGCGGATGCCCCGCGCCTTCTCCTCGTACGGGATCGAGCGCGGCTCACCGTACGAGCCCGGCTACCGCTCCCTCGTCGAGGACGTCGTCAAGGCCGCCGACCCCCGGGTCGACTTCAGCGCCTACGACCTCGTGAACGTCCTCGTCACCCCGAACGCCGGCCCCTCCGCGCTCGACACCGTCCTGTCCGTGACCTTCTCCGGCAACGACGAGGCGCCCTACGCCGACGGCGTCCCTCTCGCCAACACGTCCTTCGTCTACAGCCGCCAGGACGACGGCTCCGGCAGCTTCGCCGAGACCGGCTACCGCGTCCTGCCGCACGAGAACGGCCACGTCTTCGGCCTGCCCGACCTCTACACCGCCGACGGCGGCGGCACCGTCGGGCACTGGGACATCATGTCCGAGGACTGGGGGGCCAACAACGACCTGCTCGGCTGGCACAAGTGGAAGCTCGGCTGGCTCGACAACGAACAGGTCGGCTGCGCCTCCGCGCCCGGCACCAGTGAGCACCGGCTCACCCCGCTGGCCCTCTCCGGCGGCCCCAAGCTCGTCTTCGTGCCGCTCTCCGACACCTCCGGATACGCGGTGGAGGTCCGCAGCCGGGACGGCAACGACGAGGCCGTCTGCGAACAGGGCGTCCTCGTCTACCGGGTGGAGTCCGACGTCGACACCGGCCACGGCCCGGTGACCGTCTCCGACAGCGAGCGCTCCAGCGGCGGCTGCACCCGGCGCCCCAACGTCCACGCGGAACTCTCGGACGCCCCGTACCGCCCGGGCGAGACCTTCACCGACCGGGCCGCCGGCATCCGGATCGCCGTCCTCGACGAGGACGCCGACGGCGCGTTCCGCGTCAGCGTCACGCGCCGCTGAACCCCGCCCCGGGCTCCTCCCCTGGCCCCGCCCCGCATACAGGACCGGTGGCCCTCACCTCGGCCCGCTGTCGGCCCCGACCTCCGCTCCGCACTCGGCCCTGAGGCGGCGCTTGAGGACCTTCCCGGCCGGGTTGCGGGGCAACTCCCCTTCCCGTACGAGGACATGGGCGGGCACCTTGAAGGCGGCGAGGCGCCCGCCGACGTGCGCCCGCAGCGCTCCGGCGTCCACCGCCGCCCCGGGACGCGGCCGCACGACCGCGGCGACCTCCTCGCCGAGCAGCGGGTGCGGCACCCCGAACACGGCCGCGTCGAGCACGTCCGGATGGTCCTGGAGCACGCCCTCGACCTCGACGCAGTACACGTTCTCGCCGCCCCGGACGACCATGTCGGTGAGCCGGTCGACGATCGAGACCCGCCCCTCCCCGTCGATCCGCGCGAGGTCCCCGGTCCGGAACCACCCGTCCGCGGTGAAGGCCGCCCGGGTCGCCTCCTCGTTCCCCCAGTACCCGCGCACCAGCGACTGCCCGCGCAGCAGCAGCTCGCCCACGCCCTCCGCGTCGGGCCGGTCGATCCGCACCTCCGTGGCGGGCGAGGGCCGCCCGACGCTCCCGGGGACGGCGCGGTACTCGGCGCCGAAGTGGGCCAGCACCCCGCCGCAGGTCTCGGTGAGCCCGTAGCCGTTCCGCGGCTCGATCCGCTCCCCGTACGCCTCCGTGAGCCCCGCGACGATCCCGGGCGGGGCGGCGGCGCCCCCGGTGCTGAGCAGCGTCAGGCTCTCCAGCGGGTCGCCGGTGCGCCGGGCCAGGTCGAGCAGCTGGAGCGCGGTCGTGGGCACGCCCGCGTAGTGGGTGACGCGGTGCTCCCGGATCAGTTCGAGAGCCCGTCCCGCGTCCCACTTCCGCATCATGACGAGCGTCCCGCCGGCCGCCATCACCGTGTAGAAGGAGGTGAAGGCGGCGACGTGGAAGAACGGGAAGGTGGTCAGGGACACGATCGCCGGCCCCGGCCCCGGCACCTCGCCCCGCGCGAGGGCCGCCGCGGCGGCGAAGTAGCGCGGGTTCGTCGCGGCCCCGGCCTGCGCGAGGTGCGTCGCCACGGCCCCCTTGGGGCGCCCGGTCGTACCGGAGGTGTAGATGATCGTCGCGTCGTGCTCGGGCAGCACGTCGACGTCGGGCGGACCGAGGTACGGATCGGTGTCGGCGACGTACGCCCGGAACACCCCGTCCGACGCAGCCTCGTCCTCCTGGCGGAAGACGATGCCGGGAACGTTCCGCGCCTCGGCCCAGCCCCGCATCCGCCGGGCCCGCTCCCCGTCGACCAGGAGCATCCGCGGCGCGCAGTCGTCGAGCGCGTACCGGCACTCGGCCTCGGTCCACCAGGCGTTGAGGGGGACGGCGACGAGACCGGCGAGCTGGGTCGCCCAGAAGGCGACGTGCCACTCCGGGAGGTTCCGCAGGGCGACGACGACGCGGTCGCCCGGCCTCAGCCCGTACTCCCCGACGAGCCGCCGGGCCAGCCCGCAGGCGGCGTCGAAGAACTCCCGGTAGGTCGTGCGGGAGTCCTCGGACACCAGGAAGACCCGGTCCCCGTAGGCCCAGACCGCCTCGACGAACTCGCGCAGTGTCCGCGGCCCGGCGGCGTACACCCCGCCCTCGACGGCGAACGGCGCCCCGCTGCCCGTCAGCCGCTCGATCCCGCCGCGCGTCAGCCGCTCGACACCACCGGCCACCGTGCCACCACCACTTCCCCCGCGAACCACCACGGAACCCGCCTCGGAACCCGCCTCACTGTACGGAGACGGCGCGAGCCGCGCGCACGGTGGCCCGCCAGGCGTCCCGGTAGGAGCGCAGCGCGGCGGAGCGCGCGGTGATCTCGGCGTTCTGGTAGCCGACCTCGACGGCGTGCCGGCGCGCGGCGTAGTCGACGGAGCCCCTGCACCGCACGACGGCGAGCGCCGTGGACACCTCGGCGGCGCTCGGCGCCCCCATCGGCCCGTCGGCGGGCCGGCCCGAACCGGCCCACGCCCCGGCCGCGGTCAGCGGGTCGGGCTGGGTGTGCCCGGCGGTCCGCATGCACCTGCTCCACTCGGCGACCAGGGCGAGGATGCGGCGGTCGGCCTTCGACCGGGCCCAGGCCGCGCCGGAGGCGGCGCCGACGGGGTCCCCGGCGTACACCCACCGCATGGCCGGCGCGTCGCGCGCGACGTCCCGGCAGCCCCGCCCGCCGCCGCGCTCGCCCGTGTATGCGTCGATCACGGCCCGGTCGACGCCGTCGAGCCGCGCCCTGCTCCGCTGCTCCCAGCGGTACTGCTCGGTGCGGGTCACCCCGGGCGGCGGGGGCAGCTGATAGCCGTACGCGGCGGCCGGCGCGGCGTCGCCGATGCCGTACCGCCGCTCGTTCGCGCCCCGCCCCTCCCCCAGCGGCTCCGGCCGTGCGGGCCAGGTGAGCCCGCGGTCCCGCATGCACCGCCCGGCGAGCTCGGCCTCGGCCCGCTCGACGACCTCGCGGTCCGCGGCGCGGGGGCGGTGGGAGCCGCCCCGCCGGTGGTGGGGGCGACGGGGGCGGAGGCGGACGGCGCGCCGCCGCAGCCGGCCGCCCCGAGGAGCAGGGCGGCGGCCAGGGCGACGCGCGGAAACGTGGGCCTCCGTGCCGTCAGTTGCAGGAACCGACCTGCAGGTAGTTGTCGACGACGGCCTTGCCGCCGATCTCCATGTAGGAGTACGCCTTCCCGCAGTAGCCGCGGTTCTGGTAGACCGGCCCGGCGTACGTGCTGAAGGCGCCGAAGTCCTCGGTGTCGGGGGTGGACGTGTAGTTGTCCTTCAGACGGATGCCCATGTAGCGGGTGTAGCCGGTGTCGTTGAAGAACACCGCGCAGATCGGTCTGTCGTAGTACGAGTCACCGGATTCGGTGCCGTTGGTCCACGTGTACGTGGTGCCGTAGGTGCCGTAGCGGGCGGCCCCGGTGGAGATGGTGTATCCCGACCCGCACACGTTGGCGGCGGCAGCGGCCACTTCGACGTCGGACTCGACCAGGGACCGCCCCTGGGCGTCCGCCTCGATCCTGAGCCCCTGGCCCCCCTTGAGCTCGACCGTCCGCGGCGCGCCCTTCGCCCCGGCCTCCCCGCCCGGAACGGCGGTGGCACTGGTGGCGGTGACGGCCGTCAGCCCCAAGGCGAGGACGGCGACAGCGCTTCGTAAGACGTGCTGGGAACGCATGGATTCCTCCGAGTCTCGACGGTGCGACCCGGCCAGCCTGCCCACCCGCCCCGGATGGATCAAGGGCCGGCTTGCCCGCTTCCTCGCCGCTTGCTGCTTTGGCACCCCCCCAGCTTGTTGCCCCCCACAACTTCCTGCCCACCCCGCCCCCACCCCCGGCCACCCCCTTCAAAACCGCAGGTCAGAGCCGCTCCCCACCCCTCCGACGCCCCGTCGAGACAACAGAGGCGACCTCGGCAACCCCTATCCGCTAGGCTGTCTGCGGTCAGTCCGCCTTCGTAGCTCAGGGGATAGAGCACCGCTCTCCTAAAGCGGGTGTCGCAGGTTCGAATCCTGCCGGGGGCACAAGCGCACAGGGCACCCACGGATCTCCGTGGGTGCCCTGTGGCGTGCGGTGTCGGTCAGCGGAGTTCTTCCGGGCAGGCCGTGCCGCGGGGGAAGAGTTTGTAGGGGGCCGCGAGGCGGTAGACGCCCGGTTTCGGGGCGATCAGTTCCGTCCATTCGTCGCCCTCCGCGTCCGGTTCCGCCTTCAGCAGGCAGCCCTGGTCGTTCGCGAAGACCTTGGGGAGTTCCGTCTCGGACTCCTCGCGGGCGAGCTTGGAGGCCTCGGTCTCCTTCGGGGGTTCGATCTTGCCGCCGTTCTCGTCCATGAGGGCGAGCCACGGCGAGTACGGGACGCGGATGAGGACCCGGCCGGGGCGGTCGACGGTGATGACGACCTCGTTCTCCTGGGCGCTCTCCACGCGGGCCGGCGGGTCGGCGAGCGGGGTCGGGTTCTGGACGGCGTACAGACGCCAGTTCGCGTCCGCCCAGACCTGCTTCAGGTAGGGCAGGCCGGCGGCGACGAGTTCCGCCTCCTGTTCGGCGCCGGAGTCGGGGGCGCCGGTGGGGAGGACCACGTAGTGGACGGCCCAGCGGTCGAGCCACTCCGCGTAGTTCACGGCGTTGAGGGTGTCGTCGTAGAAGAGCGGGTTGCGCTCCATGTCGGCCTGGCGGTTCCAGCCGCGGGCCAGGTTGATGTACGGGCTGAGGGCCGAGGACTCGCGGTGGCTGGAGGCGGGGACGACCTCGACGCGCGCCTTGTCCGCGCCCCGTACCTGGAGCTGGTTGATCAGCGGGGCGACCTCGAAGGCCCAGGAGGCGTCGGGGGCGGTGCGGATGACGTCGTCGACGCTCTTGAAGCCGATCCAGAAGGTGAGGCCGGCGAAGGCGACGACGAGCGCGTACCAGCGGCGGGAGCGCGGCGCCGTGTACGGCAGGGCGGCGAGCAGCACGACCCCGGCGAAGAGCATAGGCAGCCGCGAGATGTTGGAGCCGATCTGCGAGTCGATCAGCCAGGTGAGGAAGGTGCCGACGACGTAGACGGCGGCCCCGGTGCGGACGGTGCGCCAGTCCCTCGGTACGAGGAGGAAGACGAGGGCGCCGAAGGCGAGGGGCAGCGCGGTCGAGCCGAAGGCCATCGGCTGGGTGCCGGAGAAGGGGAAGAGCCAGGAGGAGAGCGCGACGACGGCGACGGGGGCGAGGCCGAGGGCGTACGCGCCGGGGCGCCGTTTGTTGAGGAAGAGGGCGGCGGCCGCGACGCCGAGGAAGAGCCCGGCGACGGGGCTGCAGGCGGTCGCGAGGCCCGCGAGGGGGGCGGCGACGGCGGCCTTGGCCCAGCGTTTGCGCCGCCAGCGGTGGGGCCAGCAGAAGACGGCGGCGACGGCGCCGAGCGCGAACATCATGCCGAGGCCGAAGGTGACCCGGCCCGACAGGGCGTTGCAGAGGAAGGCGAAGACGCCCGCGATCGAACAGGCCATCGGATTGCGGACGGCCGGGACGCGGACGAGGATCAGCGCCGTCAGGAGGGCGGAGAGCGTGCCCGCGATCATCATCGTGGACCGCACGCCGAGCAGCGACATCACGTACGGCGAGACCACGCTGTACGAGACCGGGTGCATCCCGCCGTACCAGGCGAGGTTGTACGCGGAGTCCGGGTGCCGTCCCACGAACTCGGCCCAGGCGTCCTGCGCGGCGAGGTCACCGCCACTGTTCGCGAAGAGGAAGAACCACAGGATGTGGGTGAGGGCGGCGAGGCCGGTCGCGGCCATGACCGGGTAGCGACGCTTGCGCCGCCGGGCGGTCGGGGCCGGGTCGGACGCCGGCCGCTGTGCGGGAACCATGATGCGCGGCGGGGAAGGGGGAGGAGACTCCCGCCCGTAGTCGGCGCGTGTCGGCTCGGCGGTGGTCACTGCGGCCCTCTCCCGTGCTGCCTGTCTCTCTTCTCGCGTGGTCTCGTCCCCCGGGAAACGCTAACAGGAGGGCGCCCCGGTGTACCGGGGCGCCCGTCCGACCGGGTGGTGCCGGGTCAGCCCGGGGAAGCTCAGCCCAGGCGGGTCAGCTTCTTGTCGAAGCCGGGCTCCGCCAGGTCGGACTCCAGGGCCACCGGGGCGCTGACCTCGCCCGCGCCCTCGCCGATCGACACCTGGCCGACGACGTCGCCCGCGAGACCGGTGTGCGGCAGGGTCCTGCCGCCGTCCGTGAGCTCCAGCTTCACCTTGAGGCCGGGCCAGCCGACCGCCTTGAGCTCCTTGGTGGCGACGACCGGGGTCCGGCCGCCGAGCCCGTCGTCGATGTAGCCGAGGACCTGGCCCTTCTTCACCACGGCGGCGGAGGTGACGTCGTTCTGGGCCTGCTGGATCAGCTTGAGGCTGTTGTCGATGGCGAGCTGCAGCTTGTCGTGCAGCAGCTCCGCGTCCTTGGCACCCATGACGATGCCGAGGATGCGGCGGTTCTGGCCGTCGACGACGGTGTTGGCGGCCCACAGCAGGTTGCCGCCCGCGGGGGTGGAGGAGCCGGTCTTGATGCCGCTCACACCCGGCTCCAGCAGGATGTTGTTGTTGTTCTCGATCCGGCCGGGGATGCCGTTCACCGTGAGGTTCGGCATGTTCACGATCTCCCGGAACACGTCGTACTGCATGACCGCCTTCGCCAGCTTCAGCTGGTCGAGCGGCGTCGACACGGTGGTGTCCAGCAGACCGGACGGGTCGGTGTACGTGGAGCCGGTCATGCCGAGGTCCTTGGCCGCGGCGTTCATCTTCGCGACGAACGCGGCCTCCGTACCGGCGTCCCAGCGGGCCAGCAGCCGGGCCACGTTGTTGCCCGACGGGATCATGAGCAGCTGGAGCAGCTCGCGCTCCGAGAAGGTCTGGCCCTCCTCGACCGGGGCGGTCGACTCGTCCGGCGCCTTGGCCTGCTCGCCGGCCTTCTTGTCGATCGTGATCGTGGGGCCCTTCTCGGAGCCCTTGATCGGGTGGTCGCGGAGGATCACGTACGCCGTCATCGTCTTGGCGACGCTCGCGATCGGGGCCGGCTTCTGCGCGCCGTACGTGCCCATCGAACCGACGCCCTCGACCTCGATGGCGCCCTGGCCCTCGCCGGGCCACGGCAGGGCGAGCTCACCGCCCGCGAACGTGAAGGTGGGTGCGGCGGTCAGCTTCAGGGCGGGCGCGGGCAGCGGCCTGACCATCTGTACGATCGCAAAGACGATCAAGAGGAAGAGGACCAGCGGGGTCCAGATCCGCACCCGGCGCATGGTCGTGCGCAGCGGGGTCGGCGGCGGGGGCGGAGTGTTCGTCAGTTCCGCGAGGAGGTCGAGCGGGGGCAGCGGCGGCATCGGCTGCTGCCGGGTCCGCTCGGGCTCACTGAGCGCGGCGGGCGCCGGGGCCGGCGCCGGGGACGCGGCGGACGCCGCCGGGGCGGCGGCGGGCTTCGGCTCGGACTTCGGCTCGGGCTTGGACGCGGGCTCCGGCTTCGACGCGGGCGCGGGCGACGGCTTCGACTCCGGCTTCGGCTTCGGCTCCGTCGTCTGCTCGGCCTTGCGCTCGGCGGGGATGTCCGCCCGCAGCGGTACGAAGGTGCTCTGGCGCCCGTCGGCAGGGGCGTCCGGCGTGCGCGGGAGCTTCAGCGCGGTCGTCGGCTGGTCCACGGCGGGCGCCACGGGCGGGCGGATCGCCTTGAACATGGTGGTGGGCTGGTCTACCGGCTCGTCGTCGGACGGGTCGTCCGACGGGTCGTCGGACGCGGCCGCCGGCTCCTCGGCGCGTACGTCCTCCGGCTCGGCGGCGCGTACGTCCTCCGGCTCGGCGGCCGGCGCGTCATCGGCAGCGGCCCGGGGCTCGTCCTCGGGCTCGTCCTCCGGCTTCCCGGCGGCCGGCTTGCGGGCGGCGAACCACGACCCGGTGTCCGGCTTCTCCTCGGCGGGAGCGGACTCCTCCGCGGCGGGCTCCGGACCGGACTCCTCGGACTCCTCCGGCTCCTCCGACGACGCCTCCGGCTCGTCCGCCGTGGCCACCCAGGCCGCCACGGCGGCCTTAAGGCGCTCGCTCCCCGGCTCGGAGGCCTCAACGGGCTCCCCAGCGGGCTCCTCGGCGCTCTCCGGGGCCTCCTCGGCCGCCGTGGCCGCCTCCGCGTCGCTCTCGGCCGTCTCCGCCGCGTCCGTGTCCGTGTCCGAGTCCGCGTCCGAGTCCGAGTCCGTGTCATCCTCCGGCGTCCGGGGCGCCAGGGTCTTGAAGACGGCCGTCGGCTGGTCCACCCGGACCGACGCGGACTCGGCCCCAGCGAGCACGGAAAGCCGGGGATCCCTGCCGCCACCGCCCGCAGCGACCGTCTCCTGCGACGACCCCTGCTGCTCCGCCCTGTCGGGGGACTCGCCCGCCACCGTGCCTCCTCCATGCGTCATACGTACGTCCGAACCGTCTACCAGTGTCCTGTGTGAACCGCTTGGCTCCCGTGCTAGACGAGAACGACATACCTACTGGTTCCCGGATGAACCACCCAGGCGCTCTCGACAGATGAATGTGAGAGGGGTCACCCTGTCATTCATCCACGCGGGGAGGCATGGATGGGCAGGAGCCGCAGAACACTTCCGGAGGAGCTTCTGTTGCTCGCTCTGGACCCGACCACGGGTACCACAGCGCAGCCGCAGTCGCTCGACCTCGGCCTGGCCGGAGCACAGCTAGTGGAGCTGGCTCTGGCAGGACGGATAGCCCCTGACGGGGATCGTATCGCCGTGGTGATGCCACGGCCGACCGGAGATCCGACTCTGGACTCCGCACTGGAACTGCTGCGCAGGCGCGGCAGCCCGGTCCGGGCCGTCCACTGGATCGGCGGGCCCCGGCTGGGGCTCCGCCAGACGTATCTCTCGCATCTGGAGCGATGCGGCATGGTGCATGCCGTGGAGGGCCAGATGTGCGGGGTGCTGCCGACGACTCGCTACCAGGCGACGGACACGGCGATCAGCCGGGAGATCAGAGCCCGGCTGGACAGTGCGATCCGCACCGGCGTGCCGCCGGACCCGCGGACCGCGGCGCTCGCCGCGCTGGCCCACGCGGTCGGACTCGGCAAGCACCTGTACCCCGGCAACGAAGGACGGTCGTCGCGGTCCCGGCTGCGCGACCTGATCCGGCACGACCCCATGGGCGGTCTCGTGGCGCACGCCGTGATGGACGTCCAGAACGGTGTGGCGGCCCAGCCGCGCCGGAACGCCCCGGGCGTCCCGGCACAGCCGCACGGCGGCATGGCACGCGCGGCCGTCCACTGACGCACCACCGAAGCCCCACCACGCACACCGAAGCCCCACCACGCACCACCAAGCACCACCACGTACCCGTCCGGGAGCCGCACAGCCGTGCGGGGCGGTCCGACGACCGCCTCGCACACGTGCGTTGTGGTCGTTTCCCAGCGCACGCCTCGCCTTTGGTGGCAGTCTGCCAAGCGGTAGATACTCACAGCTACGCGCAGCAGACAGCCGGAGGTGCAGTTTCCGTGGCGTCCAACGTCAACCCCACCGTTAGGCGACGCCGATTGGGGCAGGAGCTCCGGCGGCTCCGCGAGGCGAAGAACATGACGGCCGAGCAGGTCGCCGAGCGGCTCCTCGTCTCCCAGTCGAAGATCAGCCGGCTGGAGAACGGCCGCCGCTCCATCAGCCAGCGCGACGTGCGCGACCTCTGCGGGGTGTACGAGGTCGAGGACGAGCGGGTCGTCGACTCGCTGATGCAGATGGCCAAGGACTCGCGCCAGCAGGGCTGGTGGCACGCCTTCGGCGACATCCCGTACAGCGTCTACATCGGTCTGGAGACGGACGCGGAGAGCCTGCGGGTCTACGAGCCGCAGATCATCCCGGGACTGCTGCAGACCCACGCGTACGCCGAGGCCGTGATCACCGGCGCGCTGCCCGAGTCGAGCCCGGCCGACATCGACAAGCGCGTCACGGTGCGCACCCGCCGCCAGGAGCGCATCCGGGACGAGGAGCGTCCGCTGCGCCTGTGGGCGGTCATCGACGAGGGCGCGCTGCGCCGGGTCGTCGGCAACAAGCAGCTGATGGTGCAGCAGCTGGAGCACCTGATCGAGCAGTCGCACCTGCCGCACGTGACCGTGCAGGTGCTGCCCTTCGAGATGGGCGCGCATCCGGGCATCAGCGGCCAGTACTCGATTCTGGAGTTCCCGGACACCTCGGACTCCAGCGTCGTGTACATCGAGGGCGTGACGAGCGACCTCTATCTGGAGAAGGCGCCGGACGTCGCGAAATACAGCGTGATGTACGAGCACCTGCGGGCGCAGGCGCTGAACGTGGAGCAGACCCGGGAGTTCGTCTCGAAGATCGCGAAGGCCTACGCCCAGGGCTGACCCCGGCAACCCGCTGTCCCCCGGTCCTACGGTCCCGCCGACTCACCGACCCCGGTCTCGGAGTGCGGGGGCAGGCACGGTACACCGCCGCCTCACCCGCAGGGAAGCCTGGCTGGAATATGCCACTCGGACGTGTGAACGTCCGCCCCGCGGGCCGGAGTCGACCAGTAGCGTCGATCACGCCAACGAAAACACCGTTGGTTCGACCCTACGGGCAGAACCGGAGTTGAGAAGAATGGCGATTATTCAGGGCGCTACGGACACCTGGACGAAGTCCTCGTATTCCGGCGGAAACGGGGCCTGCGTCGAAGTGAAGTCCCCCGTCGTCGCCGCCATCGCGGTACGTGACTCCAAGGCCCCCGAGGGCCCGTCCCTCTCTTTCGGACCGGGCTCGTGGAACACGTTCGTCGGCCAGGTGGGCAACGGGACCCTCTGAGCCCGCACCGCCCCGCCCCGTAGAGCCCTCTCGTCCGGTCCGCCGTCCTGGCCGAGAGGGCTCCGGCATGTCCGGAAGTCCTCGGGAAGCCACAGGCGTGCAGACCGTGGAGTTCTCTACGGATATGTCACCTCCGTCCGCGACTACGTCACGTCGTGCGGTCGCGGGCCGGGCGCGGCCGAGCCGGGGAGCCGATGCGCCACCCCTCCCGCGGACCCAGGTCGCTCGTTCAGATTCTTGAACGGCAGTCAGCAAACAGAACGTTTTTACCTTCCCTTGACCCTCCCTTGCATTGTCCCTGCCCAACAACTCCCCACACCATGAACCGCGTTCACAAGACGGACCGGATCCCATGGAGGGGGCGCAATGAACAGTCTCGACTGGGCCGTGCTCATCGGCTACTTCGGCGTGATGGTCGCCATCGGCGTCTGGTCCCACAAGCGCGTGGACGACGTCTCCGACTTCTTCACCGCCGGCGGCCGGATGCCCTGGTGGCTCTCCGGGATTTCCCACCACATGTCCGGCTACAGCGCCGTCATGTTCACCGGGTACGCGGGCATCGCCTACACCTACGGCGTCACCTCCTACGTCACCTGGTCCTTCCCCATCGCCATCGGGATCGCCGTCGGCGCCCACCTCTTCGCGCCCCGCCTCAACCGGCTCCGCTCGCGCCTGCACGTCGCCTCGCCGCTCGAGTACCTCAAGAACCGCTACAACCTCCCCACCCAGCAGGCCCTCGCCTGGTCCGGGGTGCTCCTGAAGATCGTCGACGTCGGCGCCAAGTGGGCCGCCATCGCGACCCTGCTCTCCGTCTTCACCGGGATCTCCCTCAACCAGGGCATCCTCATCACCGGTGTCGTGACGGGCATCTACTGCACCGTCGGCGGCCTCTGGGCGGACGCGCTCACCGAGCTCGGCCAGTTCGTCATCCAGTTCTTCGCCGGAATCGCGATGCTCGTCGCCGTCCTCGCGAAGCTCGGCGGGGTCAGCGCCCTGTGGACCGTCTGGGACCGGCCCGAACTCCAGGGCCACACCGCGCCGACCGCCGGCCCGTACACGCTGACGTTCCTCCTCGCCTACCTCTTCATCAAGACCTTCGAGTACAGCGGCGGCATGTGGAACCAGGCCCAGCGCTACATGGCCACCCCGTCCGCCCGCGAGGCCACCCGCTCCGGCCGGCTCTCCGCCGCCCTCTGGTTCGTCTGGCCGCTCGTCCTCTTCTTCCCCATGTGGTGCGCGCCGCTGCTGGTCGACCCCCAGAAGCCCGACGCGTCCGACTCCTACGCCCTGATGACCGAGCAGCTGCTCCCCCACGGCCTCCTCGGCCTCGTCATCGTCGGCTTCTTCTCGCACACCATGGCCATGTGCTCCTCCGACGCGAACGCCATCGCGGCCGTCTTCACCCGGGACATCGCCCCCGTCCTCAGCAAGGCCGCCCGCACCTGGTCGCAGCAGGCGGGACTGCTCGCCGCCCGCTGGTCGACGATCGCGTTCCTCGCCCTGTCGATGGCCGTCGCCACCCAGGTCAACTCCCCCACCTTCAAGGACATCATCACCGTCGTCATCAAGTGGGTGGCCGGCCTCATGGGACCGATCGCGATCCCCTTCATGCTCGGTCTGCTGCGCACCTTCCGGAAGTCGGGCCCGACGGCGGCCCTCGGCTCCTGGGCCGCCGGGCTCTTCGTCTTCTGGCTCACCAACTACGGCCTCGACGGCGTCGAGCTCCAGATCCAGATCGTCTCGCCGCTCGCCACCTCGCTGGTCCTGTACGTCCTCCTGGGCCTGGTCCGGCCCGAGGACACCCCGGAGCGGGACGCCGTCCTCGACAGGATCAACACCGACGGCGCGGCGGCCGTCCCCGCCCAGGGCGGCCCCCGCGCCGGTCAGCCCCTCGGGTAGCGGGCCAGCCAGGCGGGGGACGACTCGGTGGGGCCGTGCAGCGCGGGCCCCTGGGTCATCTCCAGGGCGAAGTCGTCCGCCAGTTCCAAAACCGTCGCACGGCCCTCCACCTCGGCCAGCCAGGCCGGCGGGAGGGCCGTCTCGCCGTGCAGGGCCCCGAGCAGCGCGCCCGTGAGCGCCCCGGTCACCGCCGAGGGCCCGTCGTGGTTCACCGCGAGCCGCAGCCCGTGCCGGACGTCCTCGCCGACGAGGGCGCAGTACACCGCCGCCGCCAGCTGCCCCTCGGCCCGGTCCTCGCCCGCCCCGAGCGCCGTCACCCGCGCCGGGTCCGGCACCCCTTCCCGTACGGCTCCGACGGCGCGGTCCAGGGCCTCGACGACCGGCTCGTGGCCCGGCCGGGCGAGCAGTTGAGCCCGGGCCACGGCGACCGCCGCCTCCACGGAGCCGCCGCGCGCCACGCCGTGCACGGTGACCGCGAGGGCGCCGGCCGCGAGGGTGGCCGCGGGGGCGCCGTGGGTCTGGGCGGCGCACTCCACCGCGAGCTGGCAGACCAGTTGCGGCTCCCAGCCGACGAGGAGCCCGAAGGGGGCCGAGCGGGCCAGCGCGCCCGCGTCGGCGGCCTCCGGGTTCTTGGGCTTGTCGAGGGTGCCGAGGTGCTCGTCGCCGAGGCCGGTGAGGCAGGCGCGGGGCGGGTTCCGGCGGGCGTACAGCCACTCCTCGCGGCCGAGCCAGCCGAGGTCGGGGCGCCGCTCGTCCGGGCCCCACTCGTGCTGGGTGGCGGCCCAGCGGCGGTGGGCGCGGTGGATGTCGGTGGGCGGGTGCCAGGCGCCGACGTCCCGGCGCATCTGGGCGCGGATGAGCCCGTCGACGGTGAACAGGCCCATCTGGGTGTGGGCGGTGACCGCGCCCCTGCGGCCGAAGGCGGGGACGGGTTCGGCGAGTCCGTCAGGTCCGTGGGCCTCGCGGATCCCGGCCAGGGAGAGGCCGTCGATCCCGGCGCCGAGCGCGTCGCCGACGGCGCCGCCGAGCAGGCTGCCCCGGACGCGGGAGCGGAAGTCCTGCTGCTCGGCGCGGCCCCAGACGGCCGAGGCCGTCACGGTTGCGGCGGTCGTCGCCACGACGTGCCCTCCCCCCGTACGCTCCCGTACACCGGTCTGCGCAGCACTGTAATCGACCGGATGCGGCCGTTCAGGGGCCGGAACGTTATGTGATCCGACGCCCTTCGGGCCGCTTTTGACCGCAGAGCGCCGGACCCGTCCTGCCTCGCCCCGACCCGGGCCCCGCCCCCCGGCCCCGGGGCCCGCACCCCGGGGCCCGCACCCCCGGCCCCGGGGCGGGGCCTCCTCACTCCGCGGGGAGCACCGGCAGCAGCTCGGGGAGGTGGCCGTCCGAGGCGCGGGCGGTGCGCTGCCGCTCCTCGGGGACCTCGCCGTAGAGCGTCGTCCGCGGCTTCGCCGGGCGGCCGGCGGCCCGCGCGATGGCCTCCAGGTCGCGGATCGAGCGGTATGAGCCGTAACTCGACCCGGCCATGCGGGAGATGGTCTCCTCCATCAGCGTGCCGCCCAGGTCGTTCGCCCCGGAGCGGAGCATCTCGGCGGCTCCCTCGGTCCCCAGCTTCACCCAGCTGGTCTGGATGTTCGGGATGTGCGGGTGCAGGAGCAGCCGGGCCGCCGCGATGACCGCGCGGTTGTCGCGGACGGTCGGTCCGGGGCGGGCGATGCCGGCGAGGTAGACCGGCGCGTTGGTGTGGATGAAGGGCAGGGTCACGAACTCGGTGAAGCCGCCCGTCTCCTGCTGGATGCGGGAGAGCGTGCGGAAGTGGCCGAGCCAGTGCCGGGGCTGGTCCACGTGCCCGTACATCATCGTCGAGGAGGAGCGGATGCCCAGCTCGTGGGCGGTGGTGATCACCTCGATCCAGGTGGCGGCGGGCAGCTTGCCCTTGGTGAGGACCCAGCGGACCTCGTCGTCGAGGATCTCGGCGGCCGTGCCCGGGATCGAGTCGAGCCCGGCCTCCTTGGCGGCGGTCAGCCACTCGCGGATCGACAGGCCGGTGCGGGTGGCGCCGTTGACGACCTCCATCGGCGAGAAGGCGTGCACGTGCATGCCGGGGACCCGCTCCTTCACCGCGCGCGCGATGTCGAAGTAGGCGGTGCCGGGCAGGTCCGGGTGGATGCCGCCCTGCATGCAGACCTCGACGGCGCCGACGTCCCAGGCCTGTGCGGCCCGGTCGGCGACCTGGTCGAGCGAGAGCGTGTACGCGTCGGCGTCGGTGCGCCGCTGGGCGAAGGCGCAGAAACGGCAGCCGGTGTAGCAGACGTTGGTGAAGTTGATGTTCCGGGTGACGACGTACGTGACGTCGTCGCCGACCGCCGCCCTGCGGACGTCGTCCGCGATCCGGGTCAGCGCGTCGAGCGCGGGACCGTCGGCGTGCAGCAGCGCCAGCGCCTGCGCGTCGGTCAGCCGCGTCGGGTCGTCGGCGGCCACCGCGAGCGCCTCGCGGACGTCCGTGTCGATGCGCTCGGGGACCATGCCCGGGGCGGCGGCCTCGCGCAGCGCCTCCCAGTCCCCGTACACCTCGTCGAAGTCCTCGCGCCGGTCGTGGGTGCGGCCGGTGGTGTCGATGGCGGCGTGCAGGTCGGTGCGGCCTGCGGCGGTGAACGCCTCGTCGGGCTCCTGCCAGGGCAGGCCGCGCACCGGCGCGTCCGGGTTCGCGAGGCCCGTCTCGGGGTCGGCGAGGGACCGCACGTGCGGCAGCAGGCGCGGGTCGAGCCACGGCTCGCCGCGCCGGACGAACTCGGGGTAGACGCAGAGGCGTTCACGCAGCTGGAAGCCGGCGGCGGCGGAACGGGCGGCCAGCTCCTCGATGCGCGGCCAGGGCCGCTCGGGGTTGACGTGGTCGATGGTGAGCGGCGAGACACCGCCCCAGTCGTCGATCCCGGCGGCGATCAGCCGCTCGTACTCGGCGTCGACGAGGTTCGGCGGGGCCTGGAGGCAGGCCGAGGGGCCCATGAGGAGCCGGGCGACGGCGACGGTGGCGACGAGGTCGTCGAGTTCGGCGTCGGGCATCGCGCGCATGGCCGTGTCCGGCTTGGCGCGGAAGTTCTGGATGATCAGCTCCTGGACGGAGTGGTACGTCCGCGCCACGCGCCGCAGCGCGAAGAGGGACTCGGCCCGCTCCTCCACGGTCTCCCCGATGCCGAGGAGCAGCCCGCTCGTGAAGGGGACCGAGGAGCGCCCGGCGTCCTCCAGGACCCGCAGCCGGACCGCCGGCTCCTTGTCGGGGGACCCGTGGTGGGGGCCGCCCGGCTCGGACCAGAGCCGGGTCGCGGTCGTCTCCAGCATCATGCCCATGGAGGGGGCGACCGGCTTGAGCCGCTGGAAGTCGGTCCAGGTGAGCACGCCCGGGTTGAGGTGCGGCAGGAGGCCGGTCTCCTCCAGGATGCGGATCGCCATGGCCCGCACGTACGCGAGGGTGTCGTCGTAGCCGTGCGCGTCGAGCCACTCGCGGGCCTCGGGCCAGCGGTCCTCCGGCTTGTCGCCGAGCGTGATCAGGGCTTCCTTGCAGCCGAGTTCGGCCCCGCGCCGCGCGATGGCGAGGACCTCGTCCGGCGACATGTACATCCCGTGCCCGTCCCGGCGGAGCTTCCCGGGCACGGTGACGAAGGTGCAGTAGTGGCACTTGTCCCGGCAGAGCCTGGTGAGCGGTATGAACACGCTCTTCGAGTACGTGATGACCCCGGGCCGCCCGGCCGCCTCGAGCCCGGCGTCCCGCACGCGCCCGGCGACGGCGACGAGCTCGGCCAGGTCCTCCCCGCGCGCCCGCAGCAGCACGGCGGCCTCCCCGACGTCGAGCGCGACCCCGTCCCTGGCCCGCTTCAGGGCCCGGCGCACGGCGTTCCGCGTGGGGCCGGAGGTGCGTTCTGCCTGGTGATCCGTCATGGACCGAGCATACGAGCGGGTACGCGGGCGAGGACCGGGGCCGGGGGCGGGAAGGAGCGTCAGTCGGTGTCCTTGGGATGCCGGGGTGCGGCGTACACCAGGTGTACCGTCCTGCGCTGCTCGTCGACGAGATACCGCACGCGACCACCGGCCGTGACCTCGAACTCCCACTGCGGGTAGGTACGTCCGCCGAGGGTCCCGGTGGCCAGCCGGCCGCGCAGCCGGTGCTGCCGGTCCGGATCGGTCTGCCGGAGGGGATCACCGCGAAGGGCCTCGAAGCAGCGCCGGGTGTTGCCCGGAGCTTCGGCGGCGAGTTCGCCCCACCCCTTCGCCGCCTCGTTCGTCGGGAAGCGCAGCCGCCACTCCGCACCGACCGGGGGCGGGGCGACGTCGTCCCCGCGCTTCGGCGTCACGGGGCCGTCACCTCTCCGTGGTCCTCGTCGGGGAGGGGACGGGTGAGCCGGGCCGTGAGCCCCGGGTCGGCGAGGATCCGCGCCGTCGCGCGCCACTCCACGATCGTGCGGTGGAGGGTGGCGTGGACGTCCAGCTGTGCGGCGTCGTGCGTCGCGTCCAGCAGGTCCCGGGCGAACTCGCCGAGTTCGTCGGCGGACAGATGCCGCACCCAGGGAAAGACCGAGGGAAGGGCGCGCCGTATCACGCGTGCGCCGTCGTCGACGGCGAGGAGGGCGGCGAGGAGGCGGGCCGTGACGTCGGCCGTCTCCTCCCGGTCCTGGTCGTAGGCGGCGGTCGTGAGGTAGAGATCCTGCCCGTCGCGGCGCGTGACGAGCAGGCGGTACTCGCTGTCGAGCCTCTCGGCGACCCGCTTCGAGTTCTTGGAGAGCTCGGAGAAGGAGACGGTGGGGGTCAGCATGAACCGACGGTACTTCGGAACGTGTTCCGAAGTCAATCGCTCGACGCGTACCGCGCGAACTCGTCCAGCACCCCCAGCACCTCCCGCTCGTCCCCCGGCGGCAGCTGGAGGACCACCTCCTCGCAGCCCAGCTCCGCGTAGTGCGCGAGCTTGCCGGGGCTGGGGACGACCGCGTACGGGACGACCTGGAGGGACTTCGGGTCGCGGCCGGCCCGTTCCCAGGCCTCCCGCAGCACCGGCAGGGCCTCCGTCAGGCCGCGGCCGCCGATCGGCATCCAGCCGTCGGCGCCGTCGGCGACCGCGGCGAAGAGCTTCGGTCCCGCCGCCCCGCCCAGCAGGGTGCGCGGCGCGCCTCCGGCGGGCTTCGGCCAGGCGTCCGACGCGCGCACCGAGTGGCCGTACTCCCCCTCGTACGCCGTCGGTTCCGGCGCCCACAGCGCCCGCATGAGGGCGAGCCGGTCGCGGACGAGGTCCCGCCGGGTGGACCAGGTGACGCCGTGGTCGGCGGCCTCCTCGCGGTTCCAGCCGTAGCCGACACCGAGCGTGAACCGGCCGCCCGAGAGGTGGTCGAGCGTCGCGATCTGCTTGGCGAGGGCGATCGGGTCGTGCTGGGCGACCAGCGTGATGCCGGTCCCGAGGCCGAGGCGCTCGGTCACCGCCGCGGCCTGCCCGAGGGCCACGAAGGGGTCGAGGGTGCGGCCGTACTCCCGGGGCAGCGGGCCGCCCGCCGGGTGGGAGACGGACCGCTCGACGGGCATGTGGGTGTGCTCGGGCAGATAGAGCCCCGCGAAGCCGCGCTGCTCCAGTTCGCGCGCGAGCCGCACGGGCGTGATGGTCTCGTCGGTCAGGAAGATCGTGGTCGAGATCCGCATAGCGGCACGGTACGGCGCGGAGCGGGGTTTTCCGAGGGGTACGTACGGGGGCGTCGGCCGGTCAGTCGCGCGCCGGGTCCACCGCGCGTTGCCGCGCCGCCAGGTCTCCGTACCCGCCGTGCTCCCAGACCCGCTCGCGGAAGCGCTGCAGGCTCAGCGGGGCCCGGTCCTCGCCGGGGACGTCGGCGAAGTGGACGGTGCCGCAGCGGTGGCAGTACCAGCCCCGGGACCACAGCTCCTCGGCCCGGTGGCGGCCGCGCGTCCGCCGGGCGAAGGCGGCCCTGCGGCGCCACAGCTCGACGGTCACGAGGACGGTGACGAGGAGGGCGAGGGCCGAGACCCAGCCGAGGAACCCGAGATCAGGACCGAGCGCCGGGGGCTCAGGCGGCCCGAACGCCATGTCCGGTACGGGCGCGGGCTCGTCCTCCAGCGCACCCCCGACGAAGACCCAGCCCATGAACGAGCCGACGCAGACGAACCCGGCCAGGAGCCCGACGCAGCCGAGCGCCTGCAACGGCCGCCGCGGCACCGGGGCGAGGGCGTCGGAGAGGCCCGTGGTCACCGTCCGGGTCACCATGCGCAGGTCGCCGTCCCGGTCGCGCTCGCGGGCCGTCACGGCGTCCCGGCCCGCCACGTACACGGCGGGCACGGCCTGGACCCGGTCGTCGCGCCCGCAGCCCGGGCAGGTGTGTGTCGTACGGCTCATGGCTCCCCCTCGTCCCGTCGTACCGTCGTACCGTCCGGTCCTTCATGTCCTGTCCGGGGTGACGGGATCATGCCACCCCCGGTTCCCTGCGGCGCGCCGGAAATCCGCCTGCGGCGGGCGGCCCCGGCCCCTACGGTGGCCCGCGTGCTGAAGCGAATCGAGACGTACTACGACACCGTTCCCCGTTCCTCCGCCCGCGCGGAGGCGTTCGGGCCCCTGACCCTGTTCGTGCAGGAGGGCACGGGCTGGCCGTACTACGCCCGGCCCGCGCTCGGGCACACCGGCGCGGTCTCCGTCGAGGAGGTGGCACGGGTCCGGGCGCGCCAGCGGGAGCTCGGCGTGCCCGAGGCCTTCGAGTGGGTGGCGGAGACGACGCCGGGGCTGCGGGCGGCCGTGGAGGCGAGCGGGCTCACCGTGCACGAGCACCCGCTGATGGTCCTGGAGACCGGGGGCGAAGCGCCCGTCGTGCCGGTGCCGGAGGGCGTGACCGTACGGACCGTCGGGGCCGACGACCCGGCCCTGGCGAGCGCCGTCGCCGCCCCGCACCGGGCCTTCGGCGGCGGCGACCCCGAGCCGGGGACCGTCGAGCGGATCGCGGCCCGCGTGGAGGCGGGCTGGACGCGGGTGGCGGCGGCCCTCGACGCCCGGGGCACTGCCCTCGCGGCGGGCCAGCACCAGCCGGTGGACGGGGTGACGGAGGTGGTGGGCGTCGGCACCCTGCCGGAGGCCCGCCGCCGGGGGCTCGGGCTCGCGGTGACGGCGGCCCTGGTGGCGGACGCGCGGGCCCGGGGCGTGGAGCTGGTGTTCCTGACGGCGTCGGACGGGGACGTGGCCCGGCTCTACGGGCGGCTGGGCTTCCGTACGGTCGCGACCGCGCTCATCGCGGAGCCGGAGGTGTAAGGGGAGCCGGAGCCGGAGGTGTAGCGGGGCCGGATCCGGATTCGAGCGGCGGGGCTCATCGTGGGGGCGGAAGGACGTCCCGAAAAAACTTTCCGGGTCCTGTCACATCCCCGTCGCGCGCTCCGTCAGTTCGGTGACAGCAGCTACGGAACACCGCAGTAGCCCCTGAGAGACCACGAGGAGCCGTCACCATGACGCACCAGCCCCAGGCCCGCATGACGAACCCCGCCTACCTCCTTCCCGACGCCTTCCCCGCGATCCAGAACCTGCTGAAGGCCACCCGCGACGGCGGTGTCCCGGAGTCGACCCTGGAGCTCGTGCACCTGCGGGCCAGCCAGATCAACAACTGCGGCTTCTGCGTGGACTTCGGCGCCAAGAGCGCGCGGAAGGCCGGGGTGAGCGACGACAAGCTGTTCGCCGTCGCCGCCTGGCGGGAGACGCCGTACTTCACGGACGAGGAGCGGGCGGCCCTCGCGCTCGCCGAGTCGGCGACCCGTCTCGCCGACACCGCGGACGCGGTGCCGGACGACGTGTGGGCGGCCGCCGCCGAGCACTACGACGAGAAGCAGCTCGCCTCGATCGTCCTGATGGTCGGCGTCACGAACCTCTTCAACCGCCTGAACGTCAGCGTCCGCCAGCCGGCGGGTGCCGGGTTCTAGGGGGCGGGACGCCCTCTAGTCGCGGGCGCCCGCACGGGCCGTGCGGGTCGCACGAACCGTGCGGGCCGCGCGAACCGTGCGGGCCGCGCGAACCGTGCGGGCCGCGCGCACCATCACCACGTCGACCGGGTCCTCGGACTCGACGGCGAACCCCTCCCGCTCGTAGAGGCGGCGGGCCGCGCTCCCCTGCAGGACCACGAGCCGGACGGGCTCCCCTTCCTCGTCCGCCCGGTCCAGGAGCACGCGCAGCACCGCCGTCCCGAGGCCCGTCCCGCGGGTCTCGGGCGCGAGGTAGAAGTGCTCCAGGTAGAGGCCGTCGCCGTGCTCGTACGGGCGGAGGGTGACGCAGCCGGCGAAGGCGCCGCCGACCTCGACGACCGAGGTGTACGCGGCGGAGAACCCGTCCCGCAGCCGTTGCCGCACGTGGTGCTCGTCGTAGCGGCCGAGGCGCGTCAGGTCGTCGCGCATGACGACGGCCCGCAGCTCGGCGATCGTCTCGACGTCGGCGGCCCGGCCCGGGCGCAGGACCCAGTTCGTCTTCCCGTCCATGCGACGCATCCTAAGGACGGCGAGTAACCGGACTCGGGCGGTCCGCGTTGAGCGGGCATGAAGAGGATCCTCACCGCAGCCGCCCTGTCCACCCTGTCCGCCCTCGCCGCGGCGGGCGCCGTGTCCGCCTCCGCCGGGACGGCCGCCGCCGACACCGGCGGCATGAACCTGCCCTCCGTCGTACCGCTCAGCGGCGTCCTGAACCCGCAGCCGAAGCCGGCCGCGGCCGCCGACATGCCCCCCGTCAACACGGCGGTGGAGCGGCTCCTGCCCGGCGGGCAGGCGAAGTAGCGGCCGGAGGCGCTCCGGGTACGACGAAGGCGGCGGGACCCCCCACGGGCCCGCCGCCTTCGCGTCTTCTCCGGTGTTCCGGTGTTCCGGGACGACTCAGGACCGGAAGCGGACGTGTGTCAGTCGGCGACCACCAGCGACGGGGTCTCCTTCGTCAGGACCTCGCCGCGGAAGAAGGCAGGGCTGCGGCGCTGCATCACCAGCATGATCACCACGCCGAGCAGCAGCAGTCCGACGCCGATGACGAAGACCGAGCCGACGCCGAGGACGGCGGATCCGGAGCCGTACGCCGGGTCCCACATGTCGTACAGCGTCTTGCCGAAGACGGCGGTGAGCATGAGGCCGCCGAGCGCCGGCATGAGGCCCTTGTAGGCGAAGTCGCGGCCGGAGCGGAACAGCTCGCCGCGGAAGTACCAGACGCAGGCGAAGGCGGTGAGCGCGTAGTAGAAGCAGATCATCAGGCCGAGGGCGTAGATGGTGTCGACCAGGACGTTCTCGCTGACCAGGGTCATCACGGTGTAGAAGACGCCGGTGGCGACGCCGGCGACGACGGTCGCCTTGCCGGGGGTCTTGAAGACCGGGTGGACCTTGGTGAAGGACTTCGGCAGCGCCTCGTACGTGGACATCGCGAGGACCGTGCGGGCGACCGGGATGAAGGTCGTCTGGAGGCTCGCGGCGGCGGAGGCGAGGACGGCGACGAAGAGGAGGACGCCCAGGGCGGAGCCCATGACCGGCCCGGCCAGGGCGGCGAAGACGTTGTCGGAGGTCTCCGGGTTGGCGAGGCCGAGTCCCTGGTCGCCGGAGCCGACGGCCATCTGGGCGGCGATGCCGGTGGCGAGGTAGGAGCCGACCAGGACGACCATGGCGATGAGCGCGGCGCGGCCGGGGGTCTTGGCGCTGCCGGTGGTCTCCTCGTTGGTCGCCATGCAGGCGTCCCAGCCCCAGTACATGAAGATCGAGAGGGAGAGTCCGGCCGTGAAGGCGGCGAAGGACTGCACCGCGAAGGGGTTCATCCAGGACCAGGAGAAGTCGACCGAGGTCTCGAAGGAGCCGGCCTTCGTGAGGGCAAGGGCGACGAAGACGGCGAGGACGACGAGCTGGAGGCCGACGAGGGTGTACTGGACGCCCTTGGTGGCGGTCATGCCGCGGTAGCTGATCGCGGTGGCGGCGGCGATGAGCACGAGGCAGGTGACGATGTGGACGGCCTTGTTGTCGTCCAGGGCGGCGACGTATTCGCTGCCGCTGATCTCACCCGCGAGGAGCCAGAAGTAGGAGGTCGCGACGCCCGCCAGGTTGGAGAGGACGATGATCGTCGCGATGACGAGGCCCCAGCCGCACATCCAGCCGATCCGGGGGCCGAAGGCCTTCACGGTCCAGGTGAAGGAGGTGCCGCAGTCGGGCATCACCCGGTTGAGCTCCCGGTACGCGAAGGCGACGAGGAGCATGGGGAGGAAGCCCGCCAGGAAGACGGCGGGCATCTGGAGTCCGACCTCGCCGGCCGTGGAGCCGAGCGTGGAGGTCAGACAGTAGACCGGGGCGACGGTCGAGATGCCGATGACGGCACTGCCGAGGAGGCCGACGGAGTTGCCTCCGAGGCCCTTGGTGCGAACGCCGTGGGTCTCGCCCGGGGCGTCGACACCCCTTACCGCGTCTCCGGCCTGGGGCATTGCTTCCACCTGAGTCATGAACAGGACGTTAAATGCTGCGGTTTCCATATCCGGAAGATCGAACTCCGGGGGTCTGACCGATCTCCGCCTTGCATTGCGAGGACGAACCCGGCCGCGCACCAATGATTGAAAGATCGACAACCGAGACGGACCGACCAACTGGTAGGTCGGCCGATCCACGTCCGATATGCGGGAACCGCAGCCGTGCCCCAAATGTCCGGTTTCAAAATTTCCCGAGGAATTTTCGGGGAGGTCGCCGAACCCCTCTCGGCCCGGTCACACCAAGGCCTGTGGCCCGCCGGAGGCGTGCGGTGCGTACGAGCCGATGGGACGTCCGCCCCCGCTCCTCTTGAATCCGCTCGAATCCGCCGGACGGCGCCCCGCCCAGTCCCGGACGATCGGGACCCCGCCGCCGGAACGCGCCGGAACGCGCCCGCTCGGGCAGCTGAGCTGCCCGAGCGGGGAACCGCCTTCTTCCTTCACCCTGGGTCAGGCGGGTCAGGCGCTGTCCGCCGCGCCCGTCGCCCTCACGTGGCGCACCAGGGCCGAGCCCGCCAGGCAGACGATGCCCACGGCGCTCAGGAGCGCCAGCGCCTTCGCCCAGGCGAAGGAGGTGCCGAGACTGCTGCCCAGCAGGTCGCCGCCGCGTGCGCTCGCGACTCCGTGGAGCGCGATGACGAGGACGGCGAGACCCGCGGCGGCCGCCCAGACGATCAGGGTGTCGCGGGCCGCGAGCCAGACCGCGCACGCCAGGCACAGCACGGTGACGACCGCCGACACCGCCTCCAGGTCGCCGCCCGAGCGCAGGGCGGCGAGGTCCACCGGCAGGTGGAGGAGGCCGCAGGCGAAGAGCGCGAGCGCCGCGGGCCAGCGCAGCGCCGAGCGCAACGCGGGCGAGACGGTGTGACCGGCGGGCCCGGAGGCCAGCGCGCCGTCCAGGGCGGACGTGCGCTCCTTGTCGGCGCCCCGGCCGCGCTTCGCCGCTTTCGCCGCTTTCGCCGCGGTGACGGTCGGTACGGCTTCCCCGCCGGGGTGGGCGTGGTCCGTACCGCCACCCGCGTGCCCGCTTCCGCTTCCGCTTCCAGGGGACTGCCAGTCGCTGCTGTCGGCGCCGAGGATGCCGACGAGCTGCACCACGTCCTCGACCGGCCGGCCCACCGCCGCGGCACGCAGCGTGGTCTCGGCCTGGTGGAGGTCGTACCCGGACGCGTTCAGGAGCGCGAGCAGCTGGCGCACTTCCTCCAGCGGGCGGCTGACGGCCGCCGCGCGGAGCGCCACGTCCGCGGGACTGGAGAGTGCGCCGGTGTCCTGGAGGCGGGCCACCAGCGCGGCGACCTCCTCCACCGGCCGCTCGGTCGCCGCCGTCCGCAGAAGCGTGTGGACCGCTTCGTCGCCGGACTCTTCGGTGGCCTCGGTGCCGGACTCGTCGTGGACGTCGTTGCGGGACTCGTCGCGGGCGTCGCTGCCGGACTCGCCGGGGGCATCGCCATGGGCGGCCGGCGCCTCGGGTACGACCGGGGCCTCGGGTACGACCGGCGCCTCGGGTACGACCGGGGCATCGGGTATGACTTCGGCCTCCGGCCCGGTCGGGGGCTCGGGCCCGGCCGACGGCTTCTCGGCGACCGGGGACTCGGGCACGACCCGGCCGTCCGGCTCCGCCGGGGGCTCCCGGTCGGCCGGAGCCTCCGGTGCGGCCGGGAGCGCCATCGCGAGCGGGGCCGGCGCCACCGGCGGTGCGGACGGGAGCGGCGGAACGACGAAGGACGCCGTCGGGCGATCGGCGTAGGGAGGGTTCGGGCGCTCGGGGACGGGAGGCCCGCCGAGCGACGAGGAGGAGGAGACAGGTGACCGGCGGGACGGACCCGGACGAGGCTCTGTGGTGGGTCCTATGTCGTCGTCCGCCGGTGGGATGTGCGGGAGGTCGGGGGTCATGTCACAGGCTCCGTTCGTGAACGTCCCGGAAGGGCGTCCACCATGGCTGTCTCGTGATGTGCAAGGAGCGCGCATCTGACTACCATTCGTACGCAGACCCTGACGAAGCACCACCAGGGAGCCCCTCTATTGGGCCGGGGGGGTGACGAGCGTCCGTCCGGTCGTCGTGGCTTTCGGGGTGCACGACGGACCCCCTTCGCTCCCGGGAACGTCCGACCCGATGCTGACGGCGCCCCTCCGGGCAAGGCAGACTGTCCTGGGCGGATCCAGCGGTACGGGCAGGGGGAGCTAATGGAGTTTCCGGGCCGGAACGACGCCCAGGCGCGATCCGACGCGCCTGCGGAAGGGACCGACCGGGCCACGGGCACCACGGGCGGCGCACCCGCAGCCGCCGGGCTGCGTTTCGGGGTGCTCGGGCCCGTGCGGGCCTGGCGGGACGGAGAGGCGCTGGCCACCGGCTCCCCGCAGCAGCGCGCCCTGCTCGCCGCCCTGTTGCTGCGCGGCGGCCGCACCGCCACCGCCGCCGAACTCATCGACGCGCTCTGGGGCGAGGAGCCGCCCTCCCAGGCGCTCGCCGCCGTCCGCACGTACGCCTCCCGCCTCCGCAAGGTCCTCGGCCCCGAGGTCCTGGTCAGCGAGTCGGGCGGCTACGCGCTGCGCACCACGGCCCTCGACATCACGACCGCGCGGGAACTCGCTGCCGAGGCCGAGAAGTTGCGGGCCTCCGGCGACCGCGCCGCCGCCCGCGACCGGCTCGCCGCGGCGCTCGGCCTGTGGGACGGGGAGGCCCTGGCCTCCGTCCCCGGCCCGTACGCCGAAGCGCAGCGGACCCGCCTGGAGGAGTGGCGGCTCACCCTCCTCGAAACCCGCCTCGACATCGACCTGGAGGTCGGCGCCCACGCCGAGGCCGTCTCCGAGCTGACCGCGCTCACCGCCGCCCACCCGCTGCGGGAACGGCTGCGCGAGCTGCTGATGCTGGCGCTCTACCGGAGCGGGCGGCAGGCCGAGGCGCTCGCCGTCTACGCCGACACCCGTCGCCTCCTCGCCGACGAGCTCGGCGTCGACCCCACCCCCGAACTCTCCCGGCTCCAGCAGCGCATCCTCCGGGCCGACGCCGAACTGGCCCGCCCGGTCGAGGAACCCGCGCCCGCCGCGCCCCCGGTCGCCCGTCCGGCGCAACTTCCCGCCACGGTCCCGGACTTCACCGGCCGGTCCTCGTTCGTACGGGACCTGGGCGCGCGCCTCGCCACCGCCGAGGGACACGTCATGGCCGTGTCGGCGCTCGCCGGCATCGGCGGCGTCGGCAAGACCACGCTGGCCGTGCACGTCGCCCACGAGGCGCGCCCGCACTTCCCCGACGGTCAGCTGTACGTGGACCTGCAGGGCGCCGGAGCCCGCGCCGCCGCGCCCGAGACCGTACTCGGCTCGTTCCTGCGGGCGCTCGGCACACCGGATTCGGCCATCCCCGACGCGCTGGACGACCGGGCCGCGCTGTACCGCTCGACCCTCGACGGCCGTCGCGTCCTGGTCCTCCTGGACAACGCCCGTGACGCCGCCCAGATCCGCCCGCTGCTGCCCGGCACCCCGGGCTGCGCGGCCCTCGTCACCTCCCGCATCCGCATGGTCGACCTGGCGGGCGCGCACCTCGTGGACCTGGACGTCATGTCCCCCGACGAGGCGCTCCAGCTCTTCACCCGGATCGTCGGCGCGGAGCGGGTCTCCGCCGAACGCGAGGCCGCGCTCGACGTCGTCGCCGCCTGCGGCTTCCTGCCGCTCGCCATCCGCATCGCCGCCTCCCGGCTCGCGGCCCGCCGCACCTGGACCGTCTCCGTCCTGGCGGCCAAGCTGGCGGACGAGCGGCGGCGCCTGGACGAGCTCCAGGCGGGCGACCTCGCCGTCAAGGCCACCTTCGAGCTGGGCTACGGCCAGCTCGAACCGGCCCAGGCCCGCGCCTTCCGCCTCCTCGGCCTCGTCGACGGCCCGGACATCTCCCTCCCGGCGGCCGCGGCCGTCCTCGACCTGCCGCTGTGGGACACCGAGGACCTCCTGGAGGCCCTCGTCGACACGTCCCTCGTCGAGTCCGCGGCCCCCGGCCGCTACCGCTACCACGACCTGGTCCGCCTCTACGCGCGCGCGTGCGCCGACCGAGACGAACAGCCCCCGTCGGAGAAGGAGGCGGCGCTCTCCCGGCTCCTCGACTTCTACCTGTCGACGGCGGCCCACGTGTACGCGATCGAACGCCCCGGCGACCGCCTGGTCGACCACCTGGAACCGACGTCGTACGCCGGCCTCACCTTCACCGACCGCCACGCGGCCCAGGACTGGCTCTACGCCGAGGCCAACTGCCTCCTGGCCTGCGTCCGCCAGTCCGCCACGGCCCCGGGCACCCTGCGGCGGGGGGTGGACCTGCTGTGGGCGTCGCTGGACCTGGGCGAGTCCGGGGCCAACTCCAAGGAGTTCGAGGCGACGGGCGTGGTGGTGCGCGACGCCGCCCGCGCGCACGGCGACGCGAAGGCGGAGGGGCGGGCGCTCATGGTGCTCGCCGGGGTCCACCACACGGCCGGGCGCTTCGCGGAGGCCGATCGGGACGCCGAACTCGCGCTGCCGCACGCCGACCGCGCCGACGACCCGGTACCGGCCTGCTGGTCCGCGAACGCCCGGGGCATCATCGCGCTGTACCAGAACCGCTTCGACGAGGGCGAGCAGCACCTGACCCAGGCGATCGAACGGTTCCGGGACATCGGCGACGAGCCCGGGGAGGCGAGCGCCCTCTGCAACCTGTCGCGCATCCACCTGGCGACGGGCCGGACGTCGAGCGCCATCGCCCTCGCCCTGCAGGGCACCGCCATCTACGACGCGATGGGCCACGCGCTGCGCGGCGCGAACGGGCGGTACGCCCTGGGGCTCGCCCTCACCCAGGACAACCAGCTCGTCGCGGCGGGCGAGCGGCTCCGCGAGGCCCTGGCCGTCTTCTCCGACAGCCGGCAGCGGCTGTGGGAGGGCATGACCCTCTTCCGCCTCTCCGAGGTGGACCTCGCCGCCCGCCGTCACGCCCAGGCCGCGTCGAACGCCGAGATGGCCCTCACGGTGCTGCGCGGCATCGGCGGCGAATGGCGTCGGGGCAACGTGCTCACGGTGCTGGGCCGGGCCCTGTTCGGCATCGGCCAGAGCGGCCGGGCGCTGGTCTGCTGGCAGGAGGCCCTCGGCATCTTCGACGACCTGGGCGCGCCGGAAGCCGCCGAGGTGCGTGCCCTGTTGACCCCCGCGTCGGCCGCCTAGGCGGCCCCGGCCAGTACGTTCATCATTCGTTTATCGCCACCCGGCATGCTCATCTCCGTCACGACCCGTCGCGTCGGGGGGCAGACGGGTCGCCGACAAGGGCCTCAGCCCCGACGCACTAGGGTGATCGGCCCCGGAGATTCGTCCAGCTGTCCACGGGGGAACAGCTGGACGGGTCTCCTCACCTTCGGACATCACACGCAGGAGCTGACGAGCATGACCGACCCGATCAAGCAGGACCCGATCATCAAGCCCATGGACATGCACGCCACTTCGGAGCCGGCGGTCGACGCGATCACCGCGAAGATCACCGGCAAGGGTGACGAGACGATCACCACCAAGGACATGCACGCCACCTCGGAGCCGGCGGTCGACGCGATCACCGCGAAGATCACCGGCACGGACGACTCCCACGTGGTCAAGCCGGCCTGACGGACCATTCCCGACGGGGAACGGCCGCGGCGGCGACTTCGGGGGAGCCGCCGGGGCCATCCAGGTGGGTCCCGGTCGACGGGGGAGCACACGGGCCCGGGGGACACCCGGCGGAACCAGGGGGGATCCGTCCGGGCAGGGCCCGTGCGCAACGCGATCGGACCGCACCGCACCACGGAGGGGCCGGGCACACGCCCGGCCCCTCCGGCACGTCCGGGATCTCCGGCGTGAAGGTGAAGGACACCGGACCGGATGGCTTCGCGTCCAGGACGTGGCGGCAGCGACGGACGCCGAGGTGGGCGGAGCCCGTGGGGAGGGTGACGGGGACGAACACGCCCCGGGCAGTCCCTACTGGCGCTCGCGCACCTCGGTGACGACGCAGTTCTTCACGCGGTCGACGGCCCCCGGCGCGCGCATGTACACGTCGACGGTCTCCGGCGTGCCCTCCGCGACGGTCACCTCGGCCGTCGACCTGTCGACCACCACGCCCTTGGCGTCCTTGAACTCCACGAAGACCTGGAAGGTCCCCCGGACCGACCAGTGGGACGGCGTGAGCTCCACGGTCGCCGTGGTGTCGGCCTCGCGGGCCGGCTTGCCCTTGCGCTTGCGCTGGGCGGGGTCCACGCAGTCGACGACGACGGCCTCGACGCGTGACGACGTGGTGGCGGTCGCGGTGACCGTCGGCGCGGGGTCCGGTGTGTACGGGTCGGAGCCCGAACCGGAGTCGTCGCCGGAACCCGAAACGGAACCGGAACCCGAGCCGTCGACGTGGCCGTCGTAGTCGTCGTTCTTCTTGTCGGAGCTGGAGCAACCGCCGCCGGAGCCGTCGCTGTCGCTCTTGCCGCTGCCGCCGCCGCTGCTGCCGTGACCGCCCTTGCCGGTCTCGAAGCCGGTCAGCGCCAGCACCACCACCGTGAGCGCCGCCGCGAGCCTCAGGCGTGTGCGCGCCATCGTCGCCCCTCCGTCCCGTCCCGTCGTGGATGTCGTGTCCGCGCCACCCTAGCGAGGCCCGGCGCCGCGTGGCGGGGCCCCCGCGCCCGGCGTAGCGTCGGGAGGAGAGCCGGATCCCGAGGAGGCCGAACGATGCTCCGCAACGTCATCGGCTCGGTCCTGGCCCTCGTCGGAGCGGCGGCCGCCGTCTGGAGCCCCTTCCGTGCCTGGTACGACGGCCGTCACGGCCGTGACTACGCCATCGACGACCTCTTCACGGGGATCACCGACGCCAGGGCCGAGGTCCTGGGCTCGATCCTGCTCCCGTTCGCCCTCGCGGCCCTCCTCACCGTCGTCGGGGTCGTCCTGCGTTCCCGTCTGCTCGTCGCCCTCGCCGGAGTGGTCGTGCTGGGCTTCACCGTCCTGTGGATGGTGCGGGTGGGCCAGGCGGAGGGCGGCCTGTCGGTGACGGGCGACGGGCGTGGCCTGGGCGACGGCGTCGCGAACGCCCTCGGCGGCGGGGCGCTGCTGCTCCTCGGCGCGCTCGTGATGTCCGGGCGGCGGCGGTCGCACCGGCTGGAGCCGCGCCCGGCCGCGCCGGGGCGGCACCCGGACGACCGGGGTACGGGTCCCTCGACGGGCCCCGGGTGGGAGCACGGACGCGGCGGGGGCGGGAGCGAGTGGCCCGACGGGCGGCCGCAGGCCGAGCAGGGCGGCCACCCCGGGGACGTGGAGGGCCCGCGGCGGCACCCGCAGGCTCCCTCCGCCCCGTACGCCGCCCCGACCGAGTCCTACGACGTGCCGCCCTGGGGCGCGGACCCGGACCGGGACCGGGGCCAGGGTCCCGGTGGCCGGGACGGGAGCGGCGGCCGCGACCGGAGCCGCGACTACCCGCCCGCCGAGTAGCCGCGGTCGGTCAGGGCCGGGGTGCGGCGGCCCCCCTGTTGCCGGAGGTCGCGGTGCCCTTGACGGCGTCGAGGGCGTACACGCAGCGATCCTTGCTGCACGCGTACACGACCCCGCCCTTCGCGACCGGCGAGCCGGTGATCTCGCCGCCCGTGGCGAGCTTCCAGCGCAGCTGACCGCCCATCGCGTCGAGCGTGTACAGGACGTGGTCGGCCGAGCCGAAGTGCACCCGCCCGTCGGCGACGACCGGCGAGCCGACGAGTTCGCCGCCCGCCGCGAACCGCCAGCGCGGGGTGCCGGTGACGGCGTCCAGGGTGTAGAGCGCGCTGCCGCTGCCGACGTGGATGTTGCCGTCGGCGACGAGGACCGGCTCGGCCGACTGGCGCGGCTCGGTCGCGATGCGCCAGCGGTCCTGGCCGGTCGTGGCGTCGAGGGCGTACACCGTGCCGAGGTGGTCGGCGAGGTACACCCCGCCGCCCGTGACGGCGGGTCCGGGGGCGAACGCGGGCGGCGAGAGGAAGACCGCGGGCGCCTCGAAGTGCCAGCGGACGTGCCCGGCGGCGATGTCGATCGACAGGACCCGCGTGCCGGCGGAGACGTACACGCAGCCGTCCTCGGCCGGGGCGACCCGGACCGGCACGTTGGCGCAGGAGGCCGCGTCGCCGATCGGGTACGACCAGCGCTCGGTGCCCGTGCGGGCGTCGAGGGCCTGGAGCCGGGCGTTGCGCCAGACGTACACGGTGTCGCCGTGCACGGCCGGGCCCGCCTCCGGGGTCTCGAAGTCCGTCTGGGCGCCGGTGACCTCCCACAGCTTGGCGCCGTTGGAGGCCTCCCAGGCCTGGACGCCGCCGCCGCGGGTGCCGGTGACGACCGTGCCCCGGTCGACCTGGAGGGAGTACACCCAGGCGTCCGTGTGCAACCGCCAGCGCTCGCCGCCGTCGGTGGCGTCGAGGGCGTAGAGGGTGGGGCCGTCGGAGGCGTGGATGCGGCCCGCGGCGACCGCCATCGACCAGGCCACGTCCCGGGTCTTGAACTGGCGCCGGCCGCTCGCCGTGTCCAGGGCGTGCACCTCGAAGGAGGTCACGTAGAGCAGGTCGCCGTCGACCACGGGGGTGCCCCACACGTCGTTGGACATGCGGAAGCGCCACGGCCGCCAGGTGCCGGGGCCCGGCGGCGGGGGCGGCGGGGCTCCGGTGCCGCCCGTGCCGCCCGCACCGCCTGCACCGCCGCTGTGCTGGGCCGGGACGTCGGCGCCGCGGCCGTCGTGGCCGGGGCCGCGCTCGTTGCCGTGCGGGCCGCCGCCGGGCGGCCGGATCCAGCCGGTGGCCGGGCCCACGTCGGCGCCCCGGCCGGAGGCGATCCCGGCGCGGGTGTCGGCGACGCGCGGCCCCGGCCGGATCGGGACGGTGGCGCCGCCGAGGTGCACGGCGCCGCCCGCGTTCTCGGCCGGACGCACGTGCCGGCCGCCACCGCCGCCGTTCACGGGTACGGGGCCGGGCGTCGGCGCGGGTACGGGCGCCGGGTCGACGACCGGGGGCTGCGGCAGGGAGCGGCCGCCCCCGCGCCGGGCCTCGATCATGGCGGTGGCGCTCTGCGGCAGCCAGGCCGAGGCCGTGCCGCTGTCGTCGCTGCCGGGGCCGAAGAGGTGCGGGGCGAGCTGGGCCTGGAGGTCGGCCGGGGTGGGCCGCCGGGCCACGTCCATCTGCATGCAGGACTCGATGAGGGGCCGCAGCTCCTCGGGCAGGCCCTCCAGGTCGGGGCCCTCGCGGAGCAGCATGAAGACGGTCTCGACCGGGTTGGCGCCGTGGAAGGGGGCGTGGCCGGTGGCGGCGAAGACCAGCATGGAGCCGAGCGAGAAGACGTCGCTCGCGCCGGTGACGCTGCGCGAGTCGCGGGCCTGCTCGGGCGACATGTAGGCCGGGGTGCCGACGGCGACGTTGGTCATGGTCAGGCGCGTGTTGGAGACGCCCGACGCGATGCCGAAGTCGATCACCCGGGGGCCGTCCTCGACGACGAGCACGTTGGAGGGCTTGAGGTCGCGGTGGACGAGGCCCGCGCCGTGGATGGACTGCAGGGCCTCGGCGACACCGGCCGCGAGCCAGCGCACGGCCTGGGCCGGGAGCGGCCCGCACTCGTTCACTATCTCTTCGAGGGAGGGGGCGGGGACGTAGGCGGTCGCCAGCCAGGGCACGGCGGCGCGCGGGTCGGCGTCGACGACCGCGGCCGTGTAGAAGCCGGAGACCGCCCGGGCGGCCTCGACCTCCCTGGTGAACCGGACGCGGAACAGCTGGTCCTCCGCGAGCTCCGTGCGCACGGTCTTGATCGCCACGCGCCGGCCGGACGCCGAGCGCGCGAGATAGACCAGGCCCATTCCGCCCGCGCCGAGCCGGCCCAGCACCTCGAAGGGCCCGATGCGTCTCGGGTCGTGCTGCGTCAGCTGTTCCACTTGCCTGCCACCTCCCCGTACGGGCCATGAAGGTACGGCCCCGTGAGGCCTGATTCTTCCTGTCCGAGGCCCTGGTTGCGAACCCGGGGGCGGATCGGGGTGTCATACCTCATATGGGGCGTGACCGCGCCGGGGGCGGCGCCCGGCGCGGAGGGCTCAGACGACTTCGGTTCCGGGCCCCCGGGCCGCACCGGAATCCGGCTCCGGGATCCGGCGCTCGTGCGGCTCGTGCTGGTCCTTCTGGTCCCGGCGCTCCTGCGGCTCGTGCTGGTCCTTCTGGTCCCGGCGCTCGTGCTGGTCCTGGTGCTCGCGCGGCTCCTGACCCTCGCGCTGCTCCTCCGGGCCCCGCTGTTCCCCCTGCTCCTCCGGGTCCCGGTGCTCCTCCGGGTCCTTCGGCTCCGCGAGGACCGCGAACCGGGCGCCCTGGTTGTCGTGGAGCACGGCGATCCGGCCGTACGGGGTGACGAACGCCGGCTCCGCGACGCGGCCGCCCAGCCGCTGGGTGATCGCGCAGGCCTCGTCGCAGTCCTCGACGGCGAAGTAGACGAGCACGTGACCGGGCATCTCGGCGGGGAAGGCGTCGGTGATCACCGCCCGCCCGCCGAAGGCGCTGTCGTCGCCCGGCCCGGAGCCGGGCGGGGACCAGACGCGGTAGTCGAACCCGGGCTCCTTGCCCTCCGCCGCCGGGTCGGCCTGGCGGCCGAGGTAGCCGAAGACGGTGGCGTAGAAGGTGTCCACGGCCTCGGGGCGCCGCGTGTACACCTCCATCCAGCAGAAGGAGCCGGGCTCGTTCGTCGTCTCGAAGCCGTCGTCGTCACCGGCCTGGCGGATGCCGAAGACGGCGCCGCCCGGGTCGGCCGCGAGCCCGAGCACGCCGAACGGGCCGACGGGGTACGGCTCCATGACCATCTGGCCCCCGGCGGCCTTGATCCGGGCGGCGAGGGTGCCCGCGTCCTCGGTGGCGAGGTAGAGGGTCCAGGTCGTGGGCATGCGGCCGTCCCGCTTGGGGAGCAGTCCGGCGACCCGGCGTCCGGCGAGGAGCGCCTCGTCCCGGTCGGGGTCGAAGGTCCAGCCGAAGAGCTCGCCGTAGAAGCGCTTGCCCGCCTCGAGGTCGGGAAGCTGCGCGTCCACCCAGCACGGGGTGCCCTCAGGGAATGCGGCCATGCCCCCACGCTAGGACGGCGGGGGCAGCCCCGCACGCCCCGATACGAGAAGAAGATGGTGATTCGTCGGGCGGAAACCCTTGTGCGGCCGGGGCGGGGCCGGGTTGTCCACCGAAGTTGTCCACAGCCTGTTCATAAGCCCGTTCGGGTCAGGTACGGCGGTGCGACCCCGGGCGCCCCGCTCCGGGATGCCGGTGTCCAGCCCCTGGACGATGGCCGGAATGCACAGGTACCCGCCCGCACCCCCGCTCGCGCGCGCACCCTCGCGCGCACCGCCCCGACCTCGTACGACATCGGTCGACGAGGTCCGGGAAGAGGGTGCGGCAGGGGGTGCACCCCATTTGCAGTCGGCCGAATCGCGCGCCGACACCCCCTCGGTAAGCTGACGGCATGACAGGACAAGTACGCACCGTCGACGGCCGCGTGGCCGGACGACGCGGCCAGGCGACGCGGCAGAAGCTGCTCGACTGCCTCGGTGAGATGCTCAGCTCCTCGCCCTACCGGGACGTCAAGGTCATCGATGTGGCCCGGAAGGCCGGTACTTCACCCGCGACGTTCTATCAGTACTTCCCGGACGTCGAAGGCGCGGTCCTCGAGATCGCGGAGGAAATGGCCAAGGAGGGCGCCGCGTTGACCGAGCTGGTCTCCGACCGCTCGTGGGTCGGCAAGGCCGGCTGGCAGACCTCCGAGGAACTCGTCGAGGGCTTCCTCGACTTCTGGCGCAGGCACGACGCGATCCTGCGCGTCGTCGACCTCGGCGCGGCCGAGGGCGACAAGCGGTTCTACAAGATCCGCATGAAGATCCTGAACTCGGTCACCAACTCCCTGACGGACGCGGTGAAGGAGCTCCAGTCCAAGGGCAAGGTCGACAAGGACGTCAGCCCCGCCGCGATGGCCGGCGCGCTCGTGGCGATGCTGGCCGCGGTCGCCGGCCACCAGAAGGGCTTCCAGGCCTGGGGCGTCAAGCAGGCCGAACTCAAGCCGAATCTGGCCCTGTTGGTGCATCTGGGCATCACCGGCAAGAAGCCGACCAGATAGCCACGCCCCCCTCACCCGTCCCCCTCGCCCGTCCTGTCGCCGACGCCGACGGCGGTCCGCTCCCACGGACCGCCGTCGGCGTCGCCGCGTTCGGGGCCCTTCGGCGCGGGCCGCCCGGTCCACATTCATACGCGCGTCATAGACAATCGTTTAAGACGCTCGTACAGTCAGGGGTGGGGGGCGGGTGGGGCCCCGCCCCCCCCAAACACCCCTCAGAGCACCACACCCCCCCACCCACAAACAAACCCCCCCCCCGCCACAAAACCACCCC
>NZ_JBSFSA010000053.1:0-41201 GCF_053589515.1 Streptomyces sp. NPDC003327
GAACGGTGGGGCCCTTCGACATCGTGCCCGGTGAGGCACTGGCGGAGGATACGAGATTCGAACTCGTGAGGGGTTGCCCCCAACACGCTTTCCAAGCGTGCGCCCTAGGCCTCTAGGCGAATCCTCCGCCGGGAACATTACATGACCGAGGGGGGTGCTCGCGAACTCGATCCGAGGTGGGGGGTGGGGCGGGGGGTCCGGGGGTGTTCCCGGGGTGATCCGGGGGTGATCCGGGGGGCGCCTCGCGGGGGTCTCCGCGGAGGCATGCCGGGAGGGGGTCGTGAGCGGTGCGTGAGCGGTGCGGGGGCGGTTCGGTCGTGAGCGGTTCGGGAGGCGGTTCGGGGGCGGTTCGGGAGGGGTGGGCCGTGGGGGTGCGGGGATCGGGTAGGCTGGGCGGAGCCCCTCACGCGGCGCTATCTGACTGAACTCCCCCAGGGCCGGAAGGCAGCAAGGGTAGGTCGGCTCTGGCGGGTGCGTGGGGGGCGCTTGCGTTCCCGGAGTCGCCGGGTCCCAGCCCCGACTACCCGGCCCTCCTGCGCGGTGGCGGTTTTCCCGGGTTGTCGGCGGGCGCCTATAACCTCGTATACGTGTCGTCTCTCGCGCTCTACCGCCGCTATCGCCCCGAGTCCTTCGCCGAGGTCATCGGGCAGGAGCATGTCACCGACCCGTTGCAGCAGGCCCTGCGGAACAACCGGGTCAATCACGCGTACCTGTTCAGCGGGCCCCGCGGCTGCGGAAAGACGACCAGCGCGCGCATCCTGGCGCGCTGTCTGAACTGTGAGCAGGGGCCGACCCCGACGCCGTGCGGGGAGTGCCAGTCCTGCCGGGACCTCGCGCGGAACGGGCCCGGGTCGATCGACGTCATCGAGATCGACGCCGCCTCGCACGGTGGTGTGGACGACGCCCGTGACCTGCGGGAGAAGGCGTTCTTCGGGCCGGCGGCCAGCCGCTACAAGATCTACATCATCGACGAGGCCCACATGGTCACCTCGGCGGGCTTCAACGCCCTCCTGAAGGTGGTCGAGGAGCCGCCGGAGCACCTCAAGTTCATCTTCGCGACGACGGAGCCGGAGAAGGTCATCGGGACGATCCGGTCCCGTACGCACCACTACCCGTTCCGTCTCGTGCCGCCCGGCACCCTGCGGGAGTACCTGGGCGAGGTCTGCGGCCGCGAGGGCATCCCCGTCGAGGAGGGGGTGCTGCCGCTGGTCGTGCGCGCCGGTGCCGGGTCCGTGCGTGACTCGATGTCCGTCATGGACCAGCTCCTCGCCGGAGCCGCCGACGACGGTGTGACGTACGCCATGGCCACCTCGCTCCTCGGGTACACGGAGGCGTCGCTGCTCGACTCGGTGGTGGACGCGTTCGCCGCCGGTGACGGGGCCGCCGCCTTCGAGGTCGTCGACCGGGTCATCGAGGGCGGCAACGACCCGCGCCGGTTCGTGGCCGACCTGCTGGAGCGGCTGCGGGACCTGGTGATCCTGGCCGCGGTGCCGGACGCCGCCGAGAAGGGGCTCGTGGACGCCCCGGTCGACGTCGTCGAGCGCATGCAGGCGCAGGCCTCCGTTTTCGGGGCCGCGGAGCTGAGCCGCGCCGCGGACCTGGTGAACGCCGGGCTGACCGAGATGCGCGGCGCCAACTCGCCGCGCCTCCAGCTGGAACTGATCTGCGCGCGCGTGCTGCTGCCCGCCGCCTTCGACGACGAGCGGTCACTCCAGGCCCGGCTCGACCGCCTGGAGCGGGGGGCCGCCACCGGAGCGGTCGCTGCCGCCGGAGCGTTCGCCGCCCCCGCGCCCGTCTTCACTCCGGGGCCGCCCGTGCCCGCCGTCGGCTCGACGGGGTACGTCCCCGGGCCCGACGCCCACACTCCGCTGGCCCCGCCGCCCCTCGCGCAGCAGGCGCCCGCACAGCAGGCGCCCGTCCCGCACGCCCCCGCCCCTGCCGCACCCCCGCAGTCCCCGCCTCCGCAGTCCCCGCCTCCGCAGTCCCAGCCTCCCCAGCCTCAGCCGCAGGCCGACGCGCCGCGGCCCGGGGCCTGGCCGGGGGCGGCCCGGCCCGGGGGCGGGGCTCCCGCGCCCGGCGCGTGGCCCGGCGCCTCCGCGCCCGCGCCTCAGACCCCCGCGCCCGCCGGGCCCCCCGCCCCGGTCGGTGGCGGCGGGGACATGGCGCAGGGCGCCGCGCAGGTCCGGGCCATGTGGCCGTCCATCCTCGACGCCGTGAAGAACCGCCGCCGCTTTACCTGGATCCTGCTCAGCCAGAACGCCCAGGTGGCCGGCTTCGACGGCACCACGCTCCAGCTCGGCTTCCTCAACGCCGGGGCCCGCGACAACTTCGCCAGCAGCGGCAGCGAGGACGTCCTCAAGGCGGCCCTGGCCGAGCAGTTCAACGTGCACTGGAAGATCGAGGCGATCATCGACCCGTCGGGCGGCGCCTCGCCCCCGCCCGCCGCGGCGAACTTCGGCGGCTTCGGCTCCCGTCCCTCCGCCCCGGCCCCCGCACCGGCTCCCGCACCCGCCTTCCAGCAGGCACCGCCCGCGCCCGCGCCCTCCCAGGCCCCGCCCGCGCAGCACCGCGCCCCGGCCTCCGCCCCGGCCTCCTCCCCGGCTCCCGCGCAGGGCCCGCACACCCCGCCGCCCCCGGCCGCGCCGCGGCCCGTGGCCCCCGAGGACGACGTACCGGAAGAGGACGATCCGGACCTCGTCGATTCGGCGCTCTCCGGTCACGAGCTGATCGTGCGCGAGCTCGGCGCCACCGTTGTGGAGGAATACACGAACGAGTAGGGCCGTCTCGCTCGGTGGCCCGCACAAGGGCCGAGCCGCCCGGCGGGCTACCCTGGCTGGCGTGAAGGTCCTCGTCATCGGCGGCGGCGCCCGCGAACACGCCCTGTGCCGCTCTCTCTCCCTCGATCCCGACGTCACCGCTCTGCACTGCGCGCCCGGCAACGCCGGAATCGCGGAGGTCGCCGAGCTGCACCCCGTCGACCAGCTGGACGGCGGCGCGGTCGCCGCCCTCGCCACGGAGCTGGGCGCCGACCTGGTCGTCGTCGGCCCGGAGGCCCCGCTGGTCGCCGGCGTCTCCGACGCCGTCCGCGCGGTCGGCATCCCCGTCTTCGGCCCGTCCGCCGAGGCGGCGCGGCTGGAGGGCTCCAAGGCCTTCGCCAAGGACGTCATGGCCGGCGCCGGGGTCCCCACCGCCCGCAGCTACGTCTGCACCACCCCCGCCGAGATCGACGAGGCCCTCGACGCCTTCGGCGCCCCGTACGTCGTCAAGGACGACGGCCTCGCGGCCGGCAAGGGCGTCGTCGTGACCGAGGACGTCGAGGAGGCCCGCGCGCACGCGCTCGCCTGCGACCGGGTCGTCATCGAGGAGTACCTCGACGGCCCCGAGGTGTCGCTCTTCGCTATCACCGACGGCACCACCGTCCTCCCGCTCCAGCCCGCGCAGGACTTCAAGCGCGCGCTCGACGGCGACGAGGGCCCGAACACCGGCGGCATGGGCGCCTACTCGCCGCTGCCCTGGGCCGATCCGAAGCTGGTCGACGAGGTCCTCGCGACCGTCCTCCAGCCCACCGTCGACGAGCTGCGCCGCCGCGGCACGCCCTTCTCCGGGCTGCTGTACGCGGGTCTGGCGATCACCGGCCGGGGCGTGCGGGTCATCGAGTTCAACGCCCGCTTCGGCGACCCCGAGACGCAGGTCGTTCTGGCCAGGCTCAGGACGCCGCTCGCCGGTGTCCTGCTGCACTCCGCCAACGGCACCCTCGCCGACCAGCCGCCGCTCGCCTGGCGCGACGAGGCCGCCGTCACCGTGGTCGTGGCCTCCCACAACTACCCGGGCACCCCGCGGACCGGCGACCCGATCGAGGGCCTCGACGAGGTCGCGGAGAAGGACGCCCCGCACGCGTACGTCCTCCACGCCGGTACGAAGCGGGACGGCGACGCGGTCGTGAGCGCGGGCGGCCGGGTCCTCTCGGTCACCGCCACCGGAACGGACCTGTCCCAGGCCCGTGAGCGCGCCTACGCGGCGGTCGGCCGCATCCGCCTTGACGGTTCCCAGCACCGTACGGACATCGCGCGGAAGGCCGCGGAGGCCTGATCCGGCCCGATTTCACCTGATCCTGTTGTGGCCGTGCGGTGGAGAAGCAGTGAACCGCACGGCCACACGCGCGCCATCACCTTTACCCAAAGCCATTCCATCGAGTGACGGCTCGGCCATATGGATGACGCCCGCCGAGGCCCCAACTAGGGTGCGGCGCAGGCGGTCCGGCACTTGGCCCACCGGCATTGCGATGTCAGTGGCGGGTGCCACAGTGGGGGAGTGAGCAACACCGCCACAGGCAGTCCCGACGAGGGCAGGAGGGGGTGATGTACGGCGTGTCCGGTACGGCTACGGGTGCGGGTTCCGGTCCCGGTGAGGAGTGGGGCGCGCGCGCCGCGCGCTCCCGGGCCCTCGCCGTCCTGCGCGTCCGCGGCAGGGCCCTCGGCCTCGCGGTGCTCCCCGCCGCCTTCGCCGTCGTCCTGTACGCGGGCGGGGGCACCGGCCTCTTCACCGGCCCCGGGTGGGACGCGGCCCGCGCGGTCATGACCGTCCTCGCGGTCCTCACCCTGCTCGCCACCGCGGCCGTCGCGCTCGTCGTCGCCCGCGCCCGCCCGGCCGTCACCCCGACCGTGGAGCTCGCCGAGACCGCGGCCCCCGACCTCTACCGGCTCGTGCGCGACCTCGCCGACCGGCTCGACGTCCCCGCGCCCTCCGCGATAGCCCTCACGCCCGACTGCGACAGCTGGCTGGAGGACCGCACCCACCGGGCGGCCGGCGGCGCGGGCAGCGGCTCGGACGCCCCCGTCCTCGTCATAGGCTCGCCCTTCCTCTGGTGGATGCGCGTCGGCGAACTCCGCGCCGTCCTCGCCCCGGTCGTCGCCGGTACGGGACCGGCCGCGCACCCCGACATAGCCGCCGCCCGCCGCTTCGTGCGCGGCCTGGACGCCGCCGTCGCCGTCCCCCGCACCCCCGGCCTCGACCCGCTGCGCCGGCTCGGCGCCCACGGCGTCGGGCAGGTCGCCCGCGTCCTGCTGCGCGGCTGCCGCGGCCACGCCGCCGAGATGGAGCGCGGGGTCGCCGCCGCCGGATCCGAGCGGGCCCAGGCCGTGGACTACGGCGTGCGGATCGTGGCCCAGGAGCAGGTCGGCCTGGCGTACGCGGGCTGGGACCGGCTCCTCACCCGGGTCGCGCTGCCCGCCTGGCGCATGGGCCGCTGGCCCTCCCGGCTCGACGCGGGTGTCGTCTCCGCGCTGACCGAGCTCTCCCGCCGCGACCGGCTCGCGGACGGCTTCTCCTCCCGGCTCGGCGAGCGGCCCGCCTGCGACCTCCTGGAGGAGCCGGGCGCCGTCGACGAGGCGACCTCGCTGCTCGCTGCCCGGCTCTTCCACGGCGGCCCGGCCGCACCGGGGCCCGACTGGTCCCCGGTGGAGTGGAGCCGGTATCCGGAGGAGGTCGTCGACCGGAAGTGGCGCGCCGACGCGGCCCGGCTCCACGAGGTCCTCGACCGCCTGGGCGTCCTGGACCCCGCCCCCGGCACCCCGTCGCCCGCCGACGGCCCGACGCTGACCCGCGTGATGGCCCACCTCTCCCTGCCGCCGGCCGGGGCCGCAGCCGTACGGCCCGGAGAGAGCCCGGACCGGGCCGCCCTGGAGGCGGACCCGACGCCCCTCCCGAAGGACCTCCCGGCGGCCCCAGGCACCCCGGCCGACCGAGACGCCGAGGCCGAGCCCAAGGCCGCCCCCGATTCGGACCTCGCCCCGGCCCCCGACCCGGACCTCGCCCCCGCCCCCGACCTCGAAGCCCACCCCTGGGACGACTTCGACGGCTTCGACGGCTTCGACGCCTCCGGCCACTTCGACGACGAGCCCGTCGGCCACCCCGCCGCCGAGGCGCTGGCCGCCGCGCTCAGCGCGCAGTGCGCCCGCGAGGAGGCCGCACGGGAGGCGAGGGTGGCCGCGGAGGCGCACCGCGCCGCCGGGACGGGGGCGGAGCCGTCCGTCGCCGCGCCCCACGTCGTGGTCGGCGGGCCCGACGGCCCGCTGCCGCTCTGTCCGATCCAGCCGCCCCGTACGGGCCGTGACCTGCTCGCCGACCACGTGACCGCGATGGTGTGCTGCGCCGCCGTGGACACCGCCGAGGCGGCCCCCGGGCTCGACTGGCTCGACGGACCCGCGCTGCTCGTCGGCGGCGAGCGCGCGGCGGACCTCGGCCCGCGCGTCCTCGCGCTCGTGGAGGAGGGCGACCCGGAGCCCCTGCGGGCCTGGCTGAGCCGCACCGGCGTCCGCCCGGAGAAGCCCGTACGCCTGGTCTGAGACCGGACCGAGGCGCCCCGCACCTGCCGTGGGCGCCCGCCCCACCGTGGCACCCGCACCGGAGCGAGGTCTTCCACTCTCGTCAATTCGCGACGAACGGTGACGGGATGCGTGCGTTATGTGATGTGCTGGAGACCGGCACTGACAGAGGCACCACCCGCGTGCATACGCAGCGGGCGGCAGAGGCACTGACCAGCCGGACCGGACGACGACTGGGGGAGTCGAGGGAGGGGCGCAGCATGGGGGCGGATCAGATCAGGCGGTGGGAGTCGGGAGCGCTCGCGCACGCCGTCAGCGATCCCTTCGGCCAGGGCCCTCTGCCCTGGCTGCGCGGTTCGGAGAACTACTTCGACGACACCGGCCAGCTGGTGCCGTGGTACGCGGACGAGACCCTGGCGCGCGGCCGCAGCGGCGGCCCGCGCACGGCGGACGACGTCCGGCGCCAGATCAAGGGATTCGTCTCCACGGGGGCCGTCGCGCCGGGCGAGTCGGTCGACTTCCACATCACCGTGGACCCGCCGCAGCAGTTCTCGGTCGACATCTACCGGATCGGTCACTACGGCGGGGACGGCGCCGCCAAGATCACCACGAGCCCCCGGCTCTCCGGGATCGTGCAGCCCGCCCCGCTGACCGCCGACCGCACCGTCTCGTGCCACCACTGGTGGCAGTCCTGGCGGCTCCAGATCCCGAGCTACTGGACGATCGGGGCGTACGTCGCGGTCCTCACCACCGTGGACGGCTACCGCTCCCACATCCCCTTCACCGTGCGCGACAGCCACCCGGCGGACCTGCTCCTCGTGCTGCCGGACGTGACCTGGCAGGCCTACAACCTCTATCCGGAGGACGGCCGGACCGGCGCCAGCCTCTACCACGCCTGGGACGAGGAGGGCCGGCTGCTCGGCGAGGAGGAGGCGGCGGTCACCGTCTCCTTCGACCGGCCGTACGCGGGCGCGGGCCTGCCGCTGCACGTGGGGCACGCGTACGACTTCGTCCGCTGGGCCGAGCGGTACGGCTACGACCTGGCGTACGCGGAGACCCGCGACCTGCACGCGGGCAAGGTCGATCCGAGCCGCTACCGGGGCCTGGTCTTCCCCGGCCACGACGAGTACTGGTCGGCGCCGATGCGCAGGACCGCGGAGCTGGCCCGCGAGCAGGGCACGTCGCTGGTCTTCCTCTCCGCCAACACCATGTACTGGCAGGTGGAGCTGGCCCCGTCCGCGTCGGGGGTGCCGGACCGCCTCCTCACCTGCCGCAAGCGGCGCGGCCCCGGCCGCCCGGCGCTCTGGCGCGAGGTCGACCGCCCGGAGCAGCAACTGCTCGGCATCCAGTACGCGGGCCGGGTGCCCGAACCGCACCCGCTGGTCGTACGGAACGCCGACCACTGGCTCTGGGACGCCACCGGGGCCGGTGACGGGGACGAACTCCCGGGCCTGGTCGCGGGCGAGGCCGACCGCTACTTCCCGCGCACCCCGCTCCCCGAGCACCAGGGCCGCATCCTCCTCGCCCACTCGCCCTACCGGGACGGGGAGGGGGCGCGGCGGCACCAGGAGACCTCGCTCTACCGGGCGCCGTCCGGGGCCTGGGTCTTCGCCTCCGGCACCTTCGCCTGGTCGCCCGCGCTGGACCGGCCGGGCCATGTCGACGCCCGCATCCAGCGCGCCACCGCCAACCTCCTCGACCGGATCTGTAAGAGGGACTGACCGGACCGGACCGGTCCGTACTGGTTCTCCTTCGCGTCCTGACCGGCGCCGACCGGGCCCGCGCGCCGTCGGCCCGGCCAGGTGCGAGAGAATCGGACCGCTCCTGGATCAACCTACGCGGAGGAACCGTGTCCGGATTCGTAGAAAAGCCCGAGCCCGTCCAGGTCCCGGGCCTCACCCATCTCCACACGGGCAAGGTGCGCGACCTGTACCGGAACGAGGCGGGGGACCTCGTGATGGTGGCGAGCGACCGCATGTCCGCGTACGACTGGGTCCTGCCCACCGAGATCCCCGACAAGGGCCGGGTCCTCACCCAGCTCTCGCTGTGGTGGTTCGACCGGCTCTCGGACCTGATCCCGAACCACGTCATCTCCACCGAGCTGCCCGCCGGCGCCCCCGCCGACTGGGCGGGCCGCACGGTCGTCTGCACGTCGCTGAACATGGTCCCGGTCGAGTGCGTGGCCCGCGGCTACCTCACCGGCTCGGGCCTCGTCGAGTACGAGGAGTCCCGCACGGTCTGCGGTCTCGCGCTCCCCGAGGGCCTCACCGACGGCTCCGAGCTGCCGGCGCCGATCTTCACCCCGGCGACCAAGGCGGCCGTCGGCGACCACGACGAGAACGTCTCGTACGAGGAGGTCGCCCGGCAGGTCGGCGCCGAGACGGCCGCGATGCTGCGTCAGACGACCCTCGCCGTGTACTCCCGCGGCCGTGACATCGCGCGTGACCGGGGCATCATCCTCGCGGACACGAAGTTCGAGTTCGGCTTCCGGAGCACCCCGCAGGGCCCCGCTCTGGTCCTCGCCGACGAGGTCCTCACCCCGGACTCCTCGCGCTTCTGGCCGGCCGACCAGTGGCAGCCGGGCCGCGCCCAGCCGTCGTACGACAAGCAGTTCGTCCGCGACTGGCTGACCTCTCCGGCCTCCGGCTGGGACCGCAAGAGCGAGCAGCCGCCGCCGGCGCTCCCGCAGGAGGTCGTGGACGCGACCCGCGCGAAGTACGTCGAGGCGTACGAGCTGCTCACCGGCAAGTCCTGGAGCTGAGGCCGCACACGAGGCCGCGGAGGACAGGCCGCGCACGAGAAAGCCCCCGGTCGGATCGACCGGGGGCTTCTTCGTGGAGCGGACGACGAGATTCGAACTCGCGACCCTCACCTTGGCAAGGTGATGCTCTACCAACTGAGCCACGTCCGCATGCGCCGTAGCGCGGAGCCAACTATACCCGTCTTTCGGAGTGGGTGAGACACACCGCCTCGACGGGCTTCCGGTGTGACCGCCGTCACGGAAAGGGTCCCGGTGGGGAACGGGAACGACGAAGGCCCCGGTTCCTGAGAACCGGGGCCTTCACCCTGAGCGGACGACGAGATTCGAACTCGCGACCCTCACCTTGGCAAGGTGATGCTCTACCAACTGAGCCACGTCCGCATTGCTCCCGACCGGCTTTCACCGGGCGGTGCGAGCACCACTCTACCTGATCCACCGGAGTGGTCGGCAACCGTGTTGCCCGCAGAGCGGGTGACAGGAATTGCACACTGCGCCTTCCCCCTGGAAGGGGGCTGTTCTGCTACTGAACTACACCCGCACGCTGCGTGAGGTCCGGCCCTGCGGCCTCGCCCCTCGGCGTGTTCCAGACTCTAGCGGATCATGGGGGGTGCAATGCAAATCGGCTCGGCGCCGCGCCCGCCCTCCCCGTCCCGCCCGGGCCGGTGCGCCGGTCAGCTCGCCGCGCGGAACGCCTCGTAGACCCGCTTCGGGATGCGGCCACGGGCCGGGACGTCCAGCTTGTTGGACTGGGCCCAGGCGCGGACGGCGGCCGGGTCGGGGGCGAGGGCGGTGTGCGTGAACGAGGTGGCCCCGCCGGTTCCGGCCACACCGCCGCCGTTCGTCGCCGCCTTGCCGGTCCTGCCGGTCAGCTTCCGGCCGGCCGCGAGGTAGGGCGCGAGCGCCTTGCGCAGTTTCTTTGCATTGGCAGCATTCAGGTCGATCTCGTACATCTTCCCGTCGAGGCCGAAGGCGACCGTTTCCGCTGCTTCTCCGCCGTCGATGTCGTCGGAGAGGGTGACCACCACACGCTGCGCCACGGATATCGGTCCTTTCCTGTGGCCCGCCGGGTATCGGAGGCGTTTGGTCCGCCTCTGACGTGCGACGATGCCGGGCTTATGGCTACCCAGGGACAATGCTGCTTTCCTTGTGATTCCTTTGTACAGCGACGGGCGTCGCATTGTGAAGCCCTGTCAATTGTCCCAGCGTGTCCCGGGCCAATGGCCGGTGCGATATTTCACGCGCATTTCATGTCCCGCGGCGTGTGGGGAGCTTTGGTGTGGATCTTCGTCGGCGCCCGCTTCCGGCCTGGCCATTTGTAGGATCCTTCAGATCTCTACCCGCGTAGAATTTGGAGGCAGGTACGCTGAGGGAACCGCCCACGCAACACACCACCGGGAGTGCCAGTGGCACGCGTCGTAGTCGACGTCATGCTCAAGCCGGAGATCCTCGACCCGCAGGGACAGGCGGTGCAGCGTGCACTGCCCCGCCTCGGGTTCACCGGAATCGCCGACGTCCGTCAGGGGAAGCGCTTCGAGCTGGAGGTGGAGGGACCGGTCGACGACGCCGCCCTCGCCCGCATCCATGAGATGGCCGAAACCTTCCTTGCCAACACCGTGATCGAAGACTTCGTCGTGAAGGTCGAGTCGTGACCGCTCGCATCGGCGTCGTCACGTTCCCCGGAACGCTCGACGACCGGGACGCGCTCCGCGCCGCCCGTCTCGCGGGCGCCGAGCCCGTCTCGCTCTGGCACCGCGACAAGGACCTCAAGCAGGTCGACGCCGTGGTCCTGGCCGGCGGCTTCTCCTACGGCGACTACCTGCGGGCCGGAGCCATCTCCCGCTTCTCGCCGGTGATGGAGACGATCATCGACCAGGCGAAGGCGGGCATGCCCGTCCTCGGCATCTGCAACGGCTTCCAGATCCTCACCGAGGCCCACCTGCTGCCGGGCGCGATGCTGCGCAACAACCACCTCCACTTCATCTGCCGCGACCAGAAGCTGCGGGTGGAGAACGCGGGCACCGCCTGGACCTCGGACTACACCGAGGGCCAGGAGATCGAGGTCCCGCTCAAGAACATGGACGGCCGGTACGTCGCCGACGAGCGCACGCTCGACGAGCTGGAGGCCGAGGGGCGGGTGGCCTTCCGCTACCTGGACGTGAACCCCAACGGCTCGCTGCGCGACATCGCGGGCATCACCAACGCCGCGGGCAACGTCGTCGGCCTCATGCCGCACCCCGAGCACGCCGTCGAGCCGCTGGTCGGCACCGGCAAGACCGACGGCCTCGGCTTCTTCACCTCGATCCTCAAGAAGCTGGTCAACGCCTGATGAGCCTCGACGCCGGAACGGCCGAGGGAGCGACTGAGCGCCCCGGCCGTCGACACCACCACCCCGCGCGAAGGAGCGACCGAGCGTGACCCTCGACACCGTCAAGCACGCGAGCGAGACGCCGGACAGCGAGCAGCCCTGGAAGGAGCTCGGCCTCAAGGAGGACGAGTACGCCCGCATCCGCGAGATCCTGGGCCGCCGTCCCACCGGCGCCGAGCTCGCCATGTACTCCGTCATGTGGTCCGAGCACTGCTCCTACAAGAGCAGCAAGGTCCACCTGAAGCAGTTCGGCGAGAAGACCCCCGCCAACGACGCCATGCTCGTCGGCATCGGCGAGAACGCGGGCGTCGTCGACGTCGGCCAGGGGTACGCGGTCACCTTCAAGGTCGAGTCGCACAACCACCCCTCGTACATCGAGCCCTACCAGGGCGCGGCCACCGGCGTCGGCGGCATCGTCCGCGACATCCTCGCCATGGGCGCCCGCCCGGTCGCGGTCGTCGACCCGCTGCGCTTCGGCGCGGCCGACCACCCCGACACCAAGCGCGTGCTGCCCGGTGTCGTCGCCGGCATCGGCGGCTACGGCAACTGCCTGGGCCTGCCCAACATCGGCGGCGAGGTCGTCTTCGACTCCTGCTACCAGGGCAACCCCCTCGTCAACGCCGGCTGCATCGGCGTGATGAAGCACGAGGACATCCACCTCGCCAAGGCCTCCGGCCCCGGCAACAAGGTGATCCTGTACGGCGCCCGCACGGGCGGCGACGGCATCGGCGGCGTCTCGGTCCTCGCGTCCGAGACCTTCGACGACACCAAGCCCACCAAGCGCCCCGCCGTCCAGGTCGGCGACCCCTTCCAGGAGAAGCTCCTCATCGAGTGCACCCTGGAGATCTTCAAGGAGAAGCTGGTCGCGGGCATCCAGGACCTGGGTGGCGCCGGCCTCTCCTGCGCGACGAGCGAGCTGGCCTCCGCCGGCTCCGGCGGCATGCGGGTCGAGCTGGACACCGTTCCGCTGCGCGACGCCACGCTCTCGCCCGAGGAGATCCTCATGAGCGAGTCGCAGGAGCGCATGTGCGCGATCGTCGAGCCGCAGCACGTCGACCGCTTCATGGAGATCTGCGAGAAGTGGGACGTCACCGCCACCGTCATCGGTGAGGTCACGGACGGCGACCACCTGGAGATCTTCTGGCACGGCGAGCTCATCGTGGACGTGCCCCCGGGCACCGTCGCCCACGAGGGCCCGACCTACCACCGGCCGTACGCCCGCCCGGAGTGGCAGGACGCGCTCCAGGCGGACGACGCCGGCAAGCTGCCCCGGCCGCAGAACGGCGCCGAGCTCAAGGACCAGGTCCTCAGGCTCGTCTCCTCCCCGAACCAGGCCTCGAAGTCCTGGATCACGGACCAGTACGACCGGTTCGTGCAGGGCAACACGGTCCTGGCGCAGCCCGAGGACGCCGGCATGGTCCGGATCGACGAGGAGACCAACCTCGGCGTGGCCATGGCGACCGACGGCAACGGCCGGTACGCGAAGCTCGACCCGTACACGGGTGCGCAGCTCGCGCTCGCGGAGGCGTACCGCAACGTCGCCGCCTCCGGTGCCAAGCCGCTGGCCATCTCGGACTGCCTGAACTTCGGTTCGCCCGAGGACCCGGCCGTCATGTGGCAGTTCGCCGAGGCCACCCGTGGTCTCGCGGACGGCTGCTTCCAGCTGGGCACCCCGGTCACCGGCGGCAACGTGTCGCTGTACAACCAGACCGGTGACGTGGCCATCCACCCGACGCCCGTCGTGGCCGTCCTCGGTGTGATCGACGACGTCAACCGCCGCACCCCGATCGCCTTCGCGGAAGAGGGCCAGCTCCTCTACCTGCTGGGCGACACCAAGGAGGAGTTCGGCGGTTCGGCCTGGTCCGAGGTGATCCACCAGCACCTCGGCGGCATGCCGCCGGCCGTGGACCTCGACCGGGAGAAGCTGCTCGGCGAGATCCTGATCTCGGCCTCCCGCGACGGCATGATCGACGCGGCGCACGACCTGTCCGACGGCGGTCTCGTGCAGGCGGTCGTCGAGTCCTGCCTGCGCGGCGGCAACGGCGCGCGCCTGGTCGTCCCCGAGGGTCTGGACGCGTTCACCTTCCTCTTCTCCGAGTCGGCGGGCCGCGCGGTCGTCGCCGTCCCGCGCAGCGAGGAGCTCCGCTTCACCGACATGTGCGGTGCGCGGGGTCTGCCGGCGACCCGGATCGGTGTCGTCGACGGTGACGCGGTCGACGTGCAGGGCGAGTTCACGCTCTCCCTCGCGGAGCTGCGCGAGGCGCACGAGGCGACGATCCCGGGCCTGCTGGCCTGAGGCTCCGACGCCCCACTCGTACACGAGACAGCCCCCGTCCCGAACAGGGCGGGGGCTGTTCGCGTGACTGTCACCCGGCCGCGGCACCCCAGAACGCGTCGGACTCGGTGATGTCCTCCACGCACTCGTCGATGTCGGAGATCTTGCCGCCGATGATCGTGAAGAAGAGGCCGCCCTTCATCTCGATCCCCCGGTCGCCCCGGTCGGCGCGCCACTCGTGCACGGACATGGCGTGGCCCCTGCCGTCCGGGTAGACGCCCTTCAGCTCCACGTGGAAGGTGCCCCCGGTCAGCTCCATGAGCTGCGCGTAGTGGTCCAGGACGTTGTCCCGGCCCTTGAAGTGCCCGGACATCCGGCTCTCCCCGGGCGAGTGGTGGGTGCAGTCGCCGGTCATGAGGGACGTGAGCGTCTCCATGTCACCGGCGGTGAAAGCCGCGTACCCCCGGCGCACCAGCGCCGCGTCGGGGTGCTCGTGATGGGTCATGGTCCCGGCCCCGCCTTTCGTGAGGGGGTGGCCCCCTCCCTCAAGTCTCGGCGTTAGCCTCTGCCCATGCCACCGGCCAAGAAGCGCACCCGCAGCTACGACCCCGCCAAGATCCGGGCCGCCGTGCTCGCCCAGTTCGGCCATGTGGGCGCCGCGGTGCGCGCGCTGCCGCCGGAGGCCCTGGACGGGCCGACCCGACTGGGCGCGTGGACGGTGCGGGACCTGGTGGCGCACCTGGCGTGGATGGTCGACTGCGTGCCGCGGCTCCTCGACGGGCCGGAACCGGGGAAGGACCGGCTCGCCCTGCTCGACTGGCCCTTCGCGACGGCGGCGGCCGCCGAGCGGATCGACGAGCACACCCGGGGGATCGACGCCGCCGACCCGGTCGGGCTGTTGGCGCGCGTGGGGGAGGAGTACGAGGAGGCCGTGGCGGGCGCCGACGGGGAGCGGCTGCTGCCGCTGAGCTTCGGCGCGATGACGCTGGCCGACTTCCTCGTCACCCGGACCGTCGAACTCGTCGTCCACACCGACGACCTGAGCGCCGCGACCGGGGCGGAGATCCCGTACGACCGCCAGGCCCTCGCCGCCTGCACCCGTCTGCTCGCGGACGCGCTGGCCGTGAAGGCGCCCGGCGGGGCGGTGGAGGTGCGGGTGCCGCCCTTCGCGGTGGTGCAGTGCGTGGAGGGCCCGCGGCACACCCGGGGCACGCCGCCCAACGTGGTGGAGACGGACCCGCTGACGTGGATCCGGCTCGCCACCGGCCGTACGGAGTGGGCGGCGGAGCGGGAGTCGGCGCGGGTGAGCGCGAGCGGCGAGCGCGCGGACCTGTCGGCCCTGCTGCCGGTGATGGGCTGACGGTACGGCCGGGCCGGCGTCGTCCGGCACGGGCCACGGGACCGAGGAGCCCGCGGACCGCCGGACCGAGGAGCCCGCGGACCGCCGGGCCGGCCGGACGGAACCGAAGGCGCCGCACGCCCGTCCCACCGGCATGCAGACGACGCAGCGCACCGCCCTCGCAGCCGCCGCCCTCGCCGTCCTCCTCGCCGCCTGCGGCACGGAGGGAGGCTCAGGGGCAGGAGGCGGCCCGGACACCGTCGCCCCCGACCTGCCCGTCACCGGCGCGTTCTGGACCGTCGACGCGGTGACGGTCGACGGGACCAGGTCCGCCGCCCCGGACGGGGCCGGGCTCGAGATCGCCGGGAACGGCCGCGCCAGCGGCACCACGGGCTGCAACAGCTTCGGCGCCGCCGTCGCCGTGAACGGCGACACCCTCACCGTCTCCTCGCACGAGATCACCGAGATCGGCTGTCCCGCGGACCGGGAGCGCTTCGAGGCGGCGATGCTCAAGGCCTTCTCCGGCAGCCTCAAGGGCCGTCTGAAGGGCGACGCCCTGACCCTGACCGCGCCCGACGGCAGGACCGGCCTCGAACTGACGGCCACCCCCGCCGCCCCGCTGCGCGGCACCACCTGGAGCGTGGACGGGCTGCTCGCCGGGGACACGGCCTCCTCGCTGCCCGCCGACGGCGAGGGCAAGGCTCGGATCGTGATCGGCGCGGACGGCGCGGTCAGCGGCAACCTCGGCTGCAACAACTTCTCGGCGACCGCCCGGATCGACGAGAAGGCCCGGACGCTCACCGTCGAGGGCCCTGCGGCGACCACCCGGATGATGTGTTCGAGCCCGCAGATGGCGCTGGAGACCCGGCTGTACGAGCTCCTCGACGGGCCGCTCACGTACCGCCTGGAGCACCGCTCGCTCACCCTCACCGACGCCTCGGGGGAGGGCCTGACCGCGCGGGCGGCAGCGTCCGGACGCGCGTAGCGCGGACCGGCCGGGCGCCCTCCGACTGCGAACTCCGTCACATCGCGGGGGTGCCCGGGAGCTGGTACGAGCGTCCGCTCGTCGGCGCCCGGGGGCCGGGAACCCTTGCACCGCCTGCTTCGTAGCCCTCTCCAAGGCCGCGACGATCAAGTCGTGCGATCGCACGAGCGACGGGCACCGCGGATTTCCCCAATTCGGACCAGTGGTCGACCCCGTCTACACTCGGAAACGTGCCACGTGGTGACGGTCGACTCAATCACGATCTGCTCCCCGGCGAGAAAGGCCCCCAGGACGCGTGTGGCGTCTTCGGTGTCTGGGCTCCGGGCGAAGAGGTCGCAAAGCTCACGTACTTCGGGCTCTACGCCCTCCAGCATCGGGGCCAGGAATCCGCGGGAATCGCGGTCAGCAACGGCTCCCAGATCCTCGTCTTCAAGGACATGGGACTCGTCTCCCAGGTCTTCGACGAAACCTCTCTCGGTTCCCTCCAAGGTCATATCGCGGTCGGTCACGCCCGCTACTCGACCACCGGGGCCTCCGTGTGGGAGAACGCGCAGCCGACGTTCCGGGCGACCGCCCACGGCTCGATCGCGCTCGGCCACAACGGCAACCTGGTGAACACGGCGCAGCTCGCCGAGATGGTCGCGGACCTGCCCAAGCAGGAGGGCCGCAACACCCGCGTCGCGGCCACCAACGACACCGACCTGCTGACGGCGCTGCTCGCCGCCCAGACCGACGACGACGGCAAGCCGCTCACCGTCGAACAGGGCGCCGCGAAGATCCTTCCGCAGGTCAAGGGTGCCTTCTCGCTCGTCTTCATGGACGAGCACACGCTCTACGCGGCCCGTGACCCGCAGGGCATCCGCCCGCTGGTCCTCGGCCGTCTCGAGCGCGGCTGGGTGGTGGCCTCGGAATCCGCCGCCCTCGACATCTGCGGCGCCAGCTTCGTCCGCGAGGTGGAGCCGGGCGAGATGATCGCGATCGACGAGAACGGCATCCGTACCTCCCGATTCGCGGAAGCGAAGCCCAAGGGCTGTGTCTTCGAGTACGTGTACCTGGCCCGTCCCGACACGGACATCGCCGGCCGGAACGTGTACCTCTCGCGCGTCGAGATGGGCCGCCGCCTCGCCAAGGAGGCGCCGGTCGAGGCCGACCTGGTGATAGCGACGCCCGAGTCCGGGACCCCGGCGGCGATCGGCTACGCCGAGGCCTCCGGCATCCCCTTCGGCGCCGGCCTGGTGAAGAACGCCTATGTCGGGCGCACCTTCATCCAGCCCTCCCAGACCATCCGCCAGCTGGGCATCCGGCTGAAGCTGAACCCCCTCAAGGAAGTCATCAAGGGGAAGAAGCTCGTGGTCGTCGACGACTCGATCGTCCGCGGCAACACCCAGCGCGCCCTGGTCCGGATGCTCCGCGAGGCCGGTGCGGCCGAGGTCCACATCCGGATCTCCTCCCCGCCCGTCAAGTGGCCCTGCTTCTTCGGCATCGACTTCGCCACCCGCGCGGAGCTGATCGCCAACGGCATGTCGGTCGAGGAGATCGGCAAGTCGCTCGGCGCGGACTCGCTCTCGTACATCTCGATCGACGGGATGATCGAGGCGACCACGATCCAGAAGCCGAACCTCTGCCGTGCCTGCTTCGACGGCGAGTACCCGATGGAGCTCCCGGACCCGGAGCTGCTCGGGAAGCAGCTGCTGGAGACGGAGCTGGCCGCCGGCCCCGCCGCGACCGCGGCCGCCGACGCCCTGCGCCGCCCGTAGGCCCGTTCCACCCGCTAGTCCGTAACACCCCGCTGCAGCCGCAGTACGACACGAAAGCTCTGAACCCATGTCTCAGACCACTGGTGCCAGCTACGCGAGCGCGGGCGTCGACATCGAAGCGGGCGACCGCGCCGTCGAGCTGATGAAGGAGTGGGTGAAGAAGACGCAGCGCCCCGAGGTCCTCGGCGGCCTCGGCGGTTTCGCCGGCCTCTTCGACGCCTCCGCCCTCAAGCGCTACGAGCGCCCGCTGCTCGCCTCCGCCACCGACGGCGTCGGCACGAAGGTCGACATCGCCCGCCAGATGGGCGTGTACGACACGATCGGCCACGACCTGGTCGCGATGGTCATGGACGACATCGTCGTCTGCGGCGCCGAGCCGCTCTTCATGACCGACTACATCTGCGTGGGCAAGGTCCACCCGGAGCGGGTCGCGGCCATCGTCAAGGGCATCGCCGAGGGCTGCGTCCTCGCGGGCTGCGCCCTGGTCGGCGGCGAGACGGCGGAGCACCCGGGCCTCCTCGGCCCGGACGACTTCGACGTGGCGGGCGCCGGCACGGGCGTCGTGGAGTACGACCGGCTGCTCGGCGCGGATCGCATCCGTACGGGTGACGCGGTCATCGCCATGGCGTCCTCGGGTCTTCACTCCAACGGGTACTCGCTCGTCCGGCACGTGGTCTTCGACCGGGCGGGCATGACCCTCGACCAGCGGGTCGAGGAGCTGGGCCGGACCCTCGGCGAGGAGCTCCTGGAGCCGACGAAGATCTACTCGCTGGACTGTCTGGCCCTCACCCGGACCACGGACGTCCACGCCTTCAGCCACATCACGGGCGGGGGCCTCGCCGCCAACCTGGCGCGGGTCGTCCCGGACGGCCTGCACGCCACGGTCGACCGCTCGACCTGGACGCCGGGCGCGATCTTCGACCTGGTCGGCACGGCCGGGCAGGTCGAGCGCCTGGAGCTGGAGAAGACGCTGAACATGGGCGTCGGCATGATGGCCGTCGTGCCGGCCGAGTCCGTGGACGTGGCCCTCGCGACCCTGGAGGACCGGGGCGTCGAGGCCTGGGTCGCGGGCGAGATCACCGAGCGCGGCGACCACGCCACGGGCGCCGAGCTGGTCGGCGACTACGCGAAGTAGGAAGTGCGCCGCACGAGACGGGGTGTCCCCGGGGACACCCCGTCTCGGCGTTTCCGGGGGACGAACGCTCAGGTCAGCGAGCGACCGCTGAGGCAGGCGCACAGGCACACAGGCACACAAGGCGCCGGGCAGCACAGAAACCCGGCCGGGGGAACCCGGGCCGGGTTTCGGTGTTCAAGAGGTCAAGCGCGACGCGGAGACGTCGGACCGGACTCGTCGTCCTCGTCCTCGTCGTCCGTGTTGTAGAGATCCGCGTACTGGGCGTACGGGTCGTCTTCCTCGTCGTCGTCCTCGAACGGCTCGCCATTCGGCGGCTGACTCGAAGTCGATGCGCCCAGCTCATTGGCCAGACGCGTCAGGTCCGTCCCGCCGCTGCTGTACTTCAGCTGGCGGGCGACCTTGGTCTGCTTGGCCTTTGCCCGGCCGCGCCCCATGGCTCGACCCCCTCGGTGACGGGGCTCGATGGCCCCAGAGTCTTGACACGCGTTCATGGTTTGGAACGGGCTCTCGACAGAGAGACCGTCCGTAGGGCTTCAACGGTACCTGTTTCCGTCGGTCTACGGTACGCCGCGCGCATCACATACCTCGGTACAGAACCATCGAGGTGCCCTGTCCTCGCTGGTCAATCGCGATTTTAACCTCTTCTCGAGGGCCGACCCGCCGAGGGGCGTGAGCGAAGTCTCGCGCGGACGGTGGTTCGGCCCCCCAGAGGGACGGGCAGACGGGCGGATCCGTCAGGCGCGGCGGGCCTCGGCCATCCGCTGCTCGGCGATCCGGTCGGCCGCCGCGGCCGGAGGAATCCCGTCCGACTTCGCACGTGCGAAGATTTCGAGGGTGGTGTCGAAGATCTTCGTCGCCTTCGCCTTGCAGCGGTCGAAGTCGAAGCCGTGCAGTTCGTCCGCGACCTGGATGACGCCGCCGGCGTTGACCACGTAGTCCGGCGCGTAGAGGATCCCGCGCTCCACGAGGTCCTTCTCAATGCCCGGGTGGGCGAGCTGGTTGTTTGCCGCGCCGCAGACGATGGCCGCGGTGAGGAACGGCACCGTCTCCTCGTTCAGGGCGCCGCCGAGCGCGCAGGGCGCGTAGATGTCGAGGCCCTCGACGCGGATCAGCGCGTCGGTGTCCGCGACCACGGTGACCTGCGGGAACTTCTCGGTGATCCGGCGCACCGACTCCTCGCGCACATCGGTGATCACGACCTCGGCGCCGTCCGACAGGAGGTGCTCGACGAGGTAGTGGCCGACCTTGCCGACGCCCGCGACGCCGACCTTGCGGCCGCGGAGGGTCGGGTCGCCCCACAGGTGCTGCGCGGAGGCGCGCATGCCCTGGAAGACGCCGAAGGCGGTGAGGACGGAGGAGTCGCCGGCGCCGCCGTTCTCGGGGGAGCGGCCGGTGGTCCACCGGTTCTCCCGGGCGACGACGTCCATGTCGGCGACGTAGGTGCCGACGTCGCAGGCCGTGACGTACCGGCCGTTCAGGGAGGCGACGAAGCGCCCGTAGGCGAGGAGCAGCTCCTCGGTCTTGATCTTCTCCGGATCGCCGATGATGACGGCCTTGCCGCCGCCGTGGTCGAGGCCGGCCATGGCGTTCTTGTACGACATGCCGCGCGCCAGGTTGAGCGCGTCGGCGATCGCCTCGGCCTCGGACGCGTACGGGTAGAAGCGGGTGCCGCCGAGGGCCGGGCCCAGGGCGGTGGAGTGGAGGGCGATGACGGCCTTGAGGCCGGTGGCGCGGTCCTGGCAGAGCACGACTTGCTCGTGGCCACCCTGCTCCGAGCGGAACAGGGTGTGGAGTACGTCAGCAGGAACGCCGGTCACATCGGTCACGGTGGTGACTCCCAAGTACGAAGCGGCGGTTTCGGTCTCCCCAGGGGTGGGGGGAGGACCATTTCGGCACGAGGGTAAGTGCTACCTGGGCGTAGATCGGCCGCAGTGCGCAGGATCACCCTCTCCGGGAGTACCTCCGTGGAAGGATTTGCGACATGACGGTCGCCTCCTCGGTCCTCGTTCCTTACGCGTCCTATCTGCGGGTGTACGAGCCGCTGGCCGCGTTCCCCGAGCCGGAGCGGTCCCACTGGGCCCGGTACGCGCGCAGGCCGCGCACGCCCGGCGCCCAGGAGGAGCTGCGCCGGTCGCTCGCGGACCTGGTGCCGACGCCCCCGGTGCCGGTGCCGGTCCAGGAGAGCGGGGAGGCGTTCGTCGCCCATGTGGGCGGTGCGGTGGTGATCTGCCCGTGGCGGACCCGGCTGCGGAGCTGGCTGGCCGTGGCGGAGCTGACGGCCGGCGGCTATCCGGCGCCGGTGCTCGACGCGATGGTGCCGCCGGTGGTGCGCGCCCAGGTGACGGCGGACCACGAGCGCTGGCTGGAGCGGAACCCGGACGCGCGGCCGTGGATCCGTACGGCGGTGTGGCAGGTGCCGCTGCGCTGGTTCGCGCTCTTCGGGGACGAGGACCGGCAGTACGAGCCGGGGGACCCGGAGGCCGCGGGGGCGGGCCGGGCGCCGGTGCTGCGCTACCGGACGACGATGGCGCAGGCGCGGCGGCGCCTCGCGCGGTCCCTGCGGGCGCTGCGGGAGGCGGTGGACGAAGGCCCGATGACGGAGGGGCTCGTCGAGGTGGGCCGCTGGCTGGAGGAGTTCCACCCGCGGGCGCTCGTGGAGCTGGACTACGGCGGTCTGGTGCACGCGATGGGCGAGGAGTGGCTCGCCGGGGACCGGTCGGCGGCCCAGATGGCGGAGGGGATCGCGGCGCTGCGGGCCGGGGACGGCGAGGCGGCGAGCGAGGTGTACGGGCGGCTGGCGGAGCGCTGGAAGGCGGTCAGGGACCTCCAGTTCGCCAACTGACGGCGGTCCGTCGAGGCGCGGCGAGGTGCCCGTGAGGTCCGGCGAGACGCGGCGAGGGGCCCGTGAGGTCCGGGAGGACCGGCGAGGTGCCGCGTCGGTGCGAATCGGCCACGGTGGCCATTTCCCCGGGCATATCCGTCAGGTGTGCATCGACAGGATGCCGCCGATGGGGGTAAATGATCACCGGGAATCCGGACTCGGAGACTCCGGGGGTGTCTTTCGGCCGATCTGGCGGAGGACGTTGGTCCCGATCCGGGCCTTTGGCTCAAGCGTGACGGACAGCACTTACCGCACCCTTGCGTCGATCACCCATCCTCGTGCCAAAATAGGACAAGGAGTCCGGGGAGGGTTCCTTCCGCCCAAGTATGGGCGGATTGCTCAGCATTGCACTCTATGGGGGGTCTGAGGACTCCTGGCGCCACTGTGACGATCCGTCACAGTGGCGTGACTGTCCGTTATGGCATGGTCCATCGACTTCCGCCACTGATGAACACCTGCGAGCGCAATTCCATCGGTTTGGCCGACGTGGCTGGACGGATGGTGTAGTTGTAGTGCCGAGGACAAGCCGTTCGTCCTATAACCGACTCGGCCCGCTTCTGCCATTTCGGGCAAGGCGGGTCAAGGTGCAGAATTTAGAGGAAAGAACCGAGAAGGTTCGGTTCTCCCGAGGAGGCCGCTCATGACCGCTCGCACCCCTGATGCCGAGCCGCTGCTGACCCCCGCCGAGGTTGCCACGATGTTCCGCGTGGACCCGAAGACGGTGACCCGTTGGGCGAAGGCGGGCAAGCTCACGTCCATCCGCACCCTGGGTGGGCACCGCCGGTACCGCGAGGCCGAGGTTCGCGCACTGCTGGCGGGCATTCCGCAGCAGCGCAGCGAGGCCTGAGGTACGCGCAACACCCCGCAGCACCCCGTAACACCGGGCACCTCCGGATCCCCCAATCCGGTCGCCCACTCCTAGCTCTGCCGACGGGCCCCTGCCCCAACAGGTTCCTCGTCAACGATCGCGCTGGACTCCGCCGGGTCCGGCGCGATCTTTTTTGTGTCCGGCGCCACTTCGCGGGCTGTGGTGCAATTGCACATATTAAATCGGGGTGGTGTAGGGAGGGTGTAAGTGAAGCGGTTTCTGAAACTCTTTCAGTGACACCCGTCACACGGCCGAGGCCTTGCCAAGAACAAGCATCCCACTCCCCGGCGCGGCCCCAACCCGCCGTTGGTCATGGGTCGGTGGGACTTTCGTCCCCCGGTGCCGACGCCGCCCCCTCGCCCTCCGGAAGGTCCGCGGAGCGCTCCTCGGGACGCTCCTCGGGGCGGTCCTCCGGCAGTTCCATGGCGAGCCGCAGCAGGCGGTGGCAGACCACGCAGTGGCGCGTGAGGTGCCCGTACCGCGACGCGGCCGCCAGATGGGCGCGCAGCAGTGCTCTCGTGTCGTGTCGTGCTGCGGACGCCGCGGCCATGCGCGCACACCTCCGAAGTGGGCCCCCGATTCCCTGAAGTCCGGGGTACCGGCGGGCGTGCCCCGCCGTCAATACACAGGAGGGCAACGAAAAGGCCCGCATCGCGTGATGCGGGCCTTTCCAGAGGCGATCCTGACGGGACTTGAACCCGCGACCTCCACCTTGACAGGGTGGCGAGCTAACCAACTGCTCCACAGGACCTCGTTGCGAGAACGACTGTACAGCAGGTCAGGGGGTCTGGTCGAACCGGAGTCGCCCGGGCCCCGGACGGGACCCCGACGGGCTCAGCGCCCAGGCCCGCGCCGGGGCGCGCGCGTCAGGGCGCCGCCGCGTCGATCGCCTTCACGATCCGCTTGTCGGAGATCGGGTACGCCGTCCCCAGCGCGTGCGCGAAGTAGCTCACCCGCAGCTCCTCGATCATCCAGCGGATGTCGGTGACCCCACTCGGCACCGGGCGGCCCTTCGGGAGCTGTTCGAGCAGCCACGCGTACTCGTCGAGCATCTCGTGGACCTTCTCCATGCGGGTGGTGTCCCGCTGGACGCCGGTCGGCATCTGCTGGAGCCGCCGGTCCACCGCGACCAGGTACCGCATCAGGTCCGGCAGCCGCTTCAGCCCCGTCCGGGTGACGAAGCCGGCCGGCACCAGCCAGGCCAGCTGCTCGCGCACGTCGGTCAGGTTGGAGGCCAGGGCAGCGCTGTTGGTGGCCTTCAGGCGCCGCTCGCAGGCCTGCCAGGCCGCCAGGATCTGCTGGACCTGGCCCACCGTCCGTACGGTCGTGTCGACGAGGTCCGCGCGCACCTTGTCGTACAGCTTCCGGAAGGACTCCTCGTCCCACGCCGGGCCGCCGTGGTCCGCGATCAGCTTGTCCGCCGCGGCGGTGGCGCAGTCGTCGAAGAGGGCCTGGACCGAGCCGTGCGGGTTCGCGGACAGGGCCAGCTTCTGCTGGTTGGTCAGCTTGTCGGAGGCGAACTTCGCCGGGTTCACCGGGATGTTCAGCATGATCAGCTTTCGGGTGCCCCGCCACATCGCCAGGCTCTGCTCGGCCTCCGAGTCGAAGAGCCGTACGGCCACGGTGTCGCCCTCGTCGACGAGCGCCGGGTACGCCTTGACCGGCTGCCCCCCGCGCTTGGTCTCGAAGACCTTCGTGAGCGTCCCGATCGACCACTCCCTGAGCCCCGTGCGCTCCAGGGAGGGCCCGGAGCCGTCCGGGCCGCCCGTGGCCGCCGCGGCGGCCTTGGAGAGCGCCTGACGGGCCTTGGGGCGCAGCTGCAGCTTCAGCGCCTCCAGGTCCTTGTCCTCGGCCAGCTTCCTGCGCCGCTCGTCGACGATCCGGAAGGTGATCTTGAGGTGCTCGGGGACCTTCGCCCAGTCGAAGTCCTCGGCGGTCAGCGGCACGCCGACCATCCGCTGGAGCTCGCGGGCGAGCGCCGTCGTCAGGGGCTCCTGGACGGGCACGACGGAGTCGAGGAAACGGCCCGCGAAGTTCGGCGCGGGCACGTAGTGGCGGCGGATCGGCTTCGGGAGCGACCGGATGAGCTCGGTGACGACCTCTTCGCGGAGTCCGGGGATCTGCCAGTCGAAGCCCTCGTCCGTCACCTGGTTGAGGACCTGGAGCGGGACGTGGACGGTCACGCCGTCGGCGTCCGCGCCCGGCTCGAACTGGTACGTCACCCGGAACTTCAGCGGGCCCTGCCGCCACGAGTCGGGGTAGTCGTCCTTGGTGACCGCCCCCGCCTTCTCGTTGATGAGCATCTCGCGCTCGAAGTCGAGGAACTCCGGTTCCTCGCGGCGCTTGTGCTTCCACCACGAGTCGAAGTGGGCGCCCGACACGACGTGCTCGGGGATCCGCTTGTCGTAGAAGTCGAAGAGCGTCTCGTCGTCGACCAGGATGTCCCTGCGCCGCGCCCGGTGCTCCAACTCCTCGACCTCGGTAAGGAGTTTGCGGTTGTCCGCGAAGAACTTGTGGTGGGTCCGCCAGTCGCCCTCGACCAGGGCGTTCCTGATGAACAGCTCGCGGGAGACCTCCGGGTCGATCCGCCCGTAGTTGACCTTGCGGTCGGCGACGATCGGCACGCCGTACAGCGTCACCTTCTCGAATGCCATCACGGCCGCCTGGTCCTTCTCCCAGTGCGGCTCGCTGTACGTCTTCTTGACCAGGTGCTGGGCGAGCGGCTCGATCCACTCCGGCTCGATCCGCGCGTTGACGCGGGCCCACAGGCGCGAGGTCTCCACCAGCTCGGCGGACATGACGAACCGCGGGGGCTTCTTGAAGAGCGCCGAGCCCGGGAAGATCGCGAACTTGGCGTTCCGCGCGCCCAGGTACTCGTTCCGCGTGCCCTCGCGCCGGCCGCCGTCCTTCGCGCCGTCCTTGGACTCCTTCACGTCCTTCAGGCCGATGTGCGAGAGCAGGCCGGCGAGGAGGGAGACGTGCACCGACTGCTCGGGCGCGTCCTCCTCGTTCAGGTGGATGCCCATCTGCTTGGCGACGGTGCGCAGCTGGGAGTAGATGTCCTGCCACTCGCGGATGCGCAGGAAGTTCAGGTACTCCTGCTTGCACATCCGGCGGAAGGACGACGAGCCGCGCTCCTTCTGCTGCTCGCGGACGTACCGCCACAGGTTGAGGAAGGCGAGGAAGTCACTCGTCTCGTCCTTGAAGCGGGCGTGCATCTGGTCGGCCTGCGCCTGCTTCTCGGCGGGCCGCTCGCGCGGGTCCTGGATGGAGAGCGCCGCCGCGATCACCATGACCTCGCGGACGCAGCCGTTCCGGTCGGCCTCCAGGACCATCCGGGCGAGCCGCGGGTCCACGGGCAGCTGGGAGAGCTTCCGGCCCTGCTGCGTGAGCCGCTTCTTCGGGTCCTTCTCCGTCGGGTCGATCGCGCCGAGCTCCTGGAGGAGCTGCACGCCGTCCCGGATGTTGCGGTGGTCCGGCGGGTCGATGAAGGGGAACTTCTCGATGTCGCCGAGGCCGGCCGCGGTCATCTGGAGGATGACCGACGCCAGGTTCGTACGGAGGATCTCGGCGTCCGTGAACTCCGGACGCGTCAGGAAGTCGTCCTCCGAGTAGAGGCGGATGCAGATGCCGTCCGACGTACGGCCGCAGCGTCCCTTGCGCTGGTTGGCGCTGGCCTGGCTGACCGGCTCGATCGGGAGGCGCTGCACCTTGGTCCGGTGCGAGTAGCGCGAGATGCGGGCGGTGCCCGGGTCGATCACGTACTTGATGCCGGGGACGGTCAGGGACGTCTCGGCCACGTTCGTCGCGAGGACGATCCGGCGGCCGGAGTGCGCCTGGAAGACCCGGTGCTGCTCGGCGTGCGACAGCCGGGCGTACAGCGGCAGGATCTCCGTGTTGAAGAGCTTCTTCTTGAGCAGCGCGTCCGCGGTGTCGCGGATCTCCCGCTCACCGGAGAGGAAGACCAGGACGTCGCCAGGTCCCTCCTTCTGGAGCTCGTCGACGGCGTCGCAGATCGCGGTGATCTGGTCCCGGTCGGCCTCCTCGGAGTCCTCCTCCAGGAGCGGCCGGTAACGGACCTCCACCGGGTACGTCCGGCCGGAGACCTCGACGATCGGCGCGTCGCCGAAGTGGCGGGAGAACCGCTCGGGGTCGATGGTCGCGGAGGTGATCACGACCTTGAGGTCGGGGCGCTTCGGCAGCAGCTGGGCCAGATAGCCGAGCAGGAAGTCGATGTTGAGGGACCGCTCGTGGGCCTCGTCGATGATGATCGTGTCGTACGCGCGCAGCTCGCGGTCCGTCTGGATCTCGGCGAGCAGGATGCCGTCCGTCATCAGCTTCACGAACGTCGCGTCCGGGTTCACCTGGTCGGTGAACCGCACCTTCCAGCCGACCGCCTCGCCGAGCGGGGTCCGCAGCTCCTCGGCCACGCGCTCGGCGACCGTGCGGGCCGCGATCCGGCGGGGCTGGGTGTGCCCGATCATGCCCCGGACGCCCCGGCCGAGCTCCAGGCAGATCTTCGGGATCTGGGTGGTCTTTCCGGAACCCGTCTCACCGGCGACGATCACGACCTGGTGGTCGCGTATCGCCTCCAGGATCTCGTCCTTCTTCTGCGAGACCGGCAGCTGCTCGGGGTAGGTGACCGCGGGCAGGCGGGCGGCGCGCCCGTCGACGCGCTCCTTGGCCTTGGCCGCCTCTGCGGCGATCTCGTCCAGGACGGCCTCGCGGGCCTCGGGCTTGCGGATGCGGCGGGCGCCTTCGAGACGGCGGCCGAGCCGGTGGGAGTCCCGCAGCGAGACCTCGGCCAGGACGGACTGGAGGGCGGCGAAGGAAGTAGACATACGGAATCCAGGATCGCACCTGCGGCCGAGAAGCGGCGAACCGATTTACGAGCCGCGTTCGGCTGCTTCGCCCCCTTCTGGGCGGACTGTCCCGGGGCCGTGTCTAGAGTGCAGCCATGTCCAGCCCCACTCCCGGTCCCACTCCCGGTCCCACTCCCGGTCCCACTCCCGGTCCCACTCCCGGTCCCACTCCCGGTCCCACTCCCGGTCCCCGTCCCCAGCCGAAGCCCGCGTCCCCGTCGAAGGCCGCCTCCCGGCCCGGGGCTCCCTCCCGGGCGAAGCGGGTCGCGATCGTCGCCGGGGTCGCCGCCGCGGCGACGCTCCTCGGCCTCGTCTCGTACACCGCCACCAAGCCCTCGTCCCCCGGTGCCTCCGGCTCCTCCCCGGGCGACTCCTCGGTCGCGGAGGTCGAGACCGCCCCGGACGCGGGCGTCTACCCGGAGCTGGAGGCGTACGCCCGCCGGGACGCCGCCGACGGGCTCGCCCTCGGCCGGGCCGACGCGCCCGTCGTCCTGATCGAGTACGCCGACTTCAAGTGCGGCTACTGCGGGCAGTTCGCCCGGGACACGGAGCCGCTCCTCGTGAAGAAGTACGTCGAGGACGGCACCCTGCGCCTCGAGTGGCGGAACTTCCCGATCTTCGGCGAGGAGTCGGAGGCCGTCGCCCGCGCCTCCTGGGCGGCCGGGCAGCAGGGCCGGTTCTGGCAGTTCCACAAGGCGGCTTACGCGGAGGGGGCCAAGGAGAAGGGCTTCGGAAAGGAGCGCCTGACCGCCCTCGCGAAGGAGGCGGGCGTCCCGGACCTGACGAAGTTCGCCCAGGACAGCGAGGGGGCCGCGGCCCGTGAGGCCGTAGGGAAGGACCAGGAGCAGGGATACGCGCTCGGCGCCACCTCCACCCCGTCGTTCCTCGTCAACGGCCGGCCGATCGCGGGCGCCCAGCCGCTGGAGACCTTCACCGAGGCCATCGAGGCGGCCGCGAGGACGGCACGGTCGAAGAACAGGGCGGGTGGGACGGGCGCCGGGGCCGGGGCGGGGCAGTGACCTCGGGCATCGGCTACTTCGCGGCGTTCCTCGGCGGGCTCCTCGCCCTCCTCAGCCCGTGCAGCGCCCTCCTCCTGCCCGCCTTCTTCGCGTACTCGATCGAGACCCGAGCCGGGCTGGTGGCCAGGACCGGCATCCTCTACGCGGGCCTGGCGACCACCCTCGTACCGCTGGGCGCGGCCGGTTCCCTCGCCGGCCGCTTCTTCTACGGCCACCGGGACCTGCTGGTGACCGCCGGCGGCTGGCTGATCGTCGGGCTCGGCGTCATGCAGGCCCTGGGGCTCGGCTTCGCCTCCCGCCGGCTGTCGGAGGCGAGCGGCCGCATCCGCCCGACCTCGGCCTTCTCCGTCTACGCCCTGGGCCTGGTCTACGGCCTGGCCGGATTCTGCGCGGGCCCCATCCTCGGCAGCGTCCTGACGGTGGCGGCGCTGAGCGGCAGCCCGGCGTACGGAGGGCTGCTCCTCGCCGTGTACGCCCTCGGCATGGCCGTCCCGCTGTTCGTCCTCGCCCTGCTCTGGGAGCGGTACGACCTGGGCCGGCGGCGCTGGCTGCGCGGCCTGCCGGTGCGGCTCGGGCCGCTCACCCTCCACTCGACCTCGCTGCTCTCGGGCCTCTTCTTCGTCGCCCTCGGGACGCTGTTCCTCGTCTTCGACGGGACGACCGGGCTGCCGGGGCTCCTGTCGGTGGACGCCTCGTTCGCGGTGGAGCAGCGGGTGGCGGCCTGGGGCCGGGCGGTGCCGGACTGGGCGTTGCTCGTCGCGGTGGTGGCCGTGGTCGCGCTCGTCCTCGCGCTGCGGTCCCGCCGGGCGGCCCGCGAGGAGAGCGGCGAGGAGGCCTGAGCCGTACGGGGAGGGGAGCGGCGCCCCCTTCCCCGTACGCACGAAGAAGGCCCCGTTCTCTCGAACGGGGCCTTCTCTCTGTGGCTGGGGCCGGGGTCGAACCGGCGACCTATCGCTTTTCAGGCGATCGCTCGTACCAACTGAGCTACCCAGCCACGAGACCGTTTCCGGCCTCAGCGATCCTGACGGGACTTGAACCCGCGACCTCCACCTTGACAGGGTGGCGAGCTAACCAACTGCTCCACAGGACCTTGGTTTGTGCGAGCACTAGTCTCGCACAGGGTAATGCGTGCCCCCAACGGGATTCGAACCCGTGCTACCGCCTTGAAAGGGCGGCGTCCTGGGCCACTAGACGATGAGGGCTAAGGGCCCACCTGGGCGCTTCTCAGCGCGTCGGGGACGTGAGAAGCATATGGGATGGCGGCCGCTATCGCCAAAACGGTTTCCCCCGGGGGGAGAATGGGCCCGTGCTGGAGATGACGCGCGAGGAGTTCGAGGAGCTTGTCGCCGAGGCCCTGGACCGGATTCCGCCGGAGCTGACGCGGCTGATGGACAACGTGGCGGTGTTCGTCGAGGACGAGCCCCCGGCGGACGACCCCGAGCTGCTCGGGCTCTACGAGGGCACGCCGCTGACCGAGCGCGGCGAGTGGTACGCCGGGGTGCTGCCCGACCGGATCACGATCTACCGGGGGCCGACGCTGCGGATGTGCGAGGCGCGGGAGGACGTGGTCGCGGAGACCGAGATCACCGTCGTCCACGAGATCGCCCACCACTTCGGCATCGACGACGAGCGGCTGCACGCGCTCGGCTACGGCTGAGCGTCGGCGGCGGGCGCGGGCGCGGGCGCCCGGGGCAGCCCGGGGGCGGGGGCCCGTGTCCCTCGTGGCGCAAAGGGAGTTGGGCACGGCAACGCGTTCCGTTCCTGCCTGTCGTGTCCTGGAGGTGCCCCGTGCGCCATTTGCCCACCCCGGTGAGATGGGCCGCCACCGCGTTGGCGGTCGCGGCCTGCGCCGGACTGAGCGGCTGTATGAGTGTCGGTGACGAGGGGGGCAAGCCCGCGCCCGGCGCCTCCGGCGCCAAGGGCGGCGTCGCCGCGGAGTCCGGGGGCGGTTCGGGCGCGCCGGCCGGCGGGGACGGCGGCTGGGGCGCCCGGCCGGACTCGGGCGGGCCCGACGCGGACGGCGCGGGGGCCGGGTCGCCGGTGCCGAGCGGTTCGCCCTCGGGCACCGCGGAGCCGTCCAAGGGCGTCGTGGCCCCGGCCGAACTCGCCGGGGGCAAGGGCGGCTCGCCGAAGCCGCAGCCGACGCCGGGCGCCGGGCACGGCGGCCAGAGCGGCGGCCCGGGCGGTGGGACCGGGGGCGGCGCGGGCGGCCCCGGCGGCTCCGGGGGTGCCAACGGCGGGAACACGGGCGGCGGGACCGGCGGCGGGGGCGCGGGCGGGAACACGGGCGGTGGCGGCCAGCCGACGGCGGAGCCGACCGAGCCGACCCCGGAGCCGACGACACCGTCGCCGGAACCGACCCCCGAGCCGACGCCCGAGCCCACCTCCCACCCGACCGACCCGCCGAGCCAGGGCCCGGCCACCCAGATGGGTGCGCTCCGGGCGGCCGAGGGCGAGCCGGCGCCGACCGAGCCGGAGGCATCACCGCAGGTCGGGCCGGTGTGACGCAGGCCGGTTTGCCACGGGTGGGGGAGAGTGCGTATGGTGGTAGATCGTTTGATCCCATTTGCCCGGCGCCACGACCGAAGAGCGCCGTGACTGGCGCGTACTCTCCCTTGCCGTGGCTGACCGCATTGAGGCGGTCGTAGTGCGAAACACGGAGTTGACGGGCGCGTGCCGAGACTCCGGAAGGTTTCGCATTTCGCATGTCCATTTTCAGTTCTGACCACGCCGTCATGCCCGAGAACGACGAGATCGTCGAGGCCACCGCGGCCACCGACACCGTCGCCACCGAGGCTGCCGACACCACCCCGTCCGCGGAGACCGACGCCGTCGAGGCGGCGGACGCGGTCGAGGCCGACGAGCCCACCCTCACCTTCGGCGACCTCGGTCTGCCCGAGGGCGTCGTGCGCAAGCTCGCCCAGAACGGCGTGACCACCCCCTTCCCGATCCAGGCCGCGACCATCCCGGACGCCCTGGCCGGCAAGGACATCCTCGGCCGCGGCCGCACCGGCTCCGGCAAGACCCTCTCCTTCGGCCTGCCGCTGCTCGCCACCCTGTCCGGCGGCCACACCGACAAGAAGAAGCCCCGCGGCGTCATCCTCACCCCGACCCGTGAGCTCGCCATGCAGGTCGCGGACGCCCTCCAGCCGTACGGCGACGTCCTCGGCCTCAAGATGAAGGTCGTCTGCGGCGGCACGTCCATGGGCAACCAGATCTACGCCCTGGAGCGCGGCGTCGACGTCCTCGTCGCCACCCCGGGCCGTCTCCGCGACATCATCAACCGCGGCGCCTGCTCCCTGGAGGCCGTCCAGGTCGCCGTCCTCGACGAGGCCGACCAGATGGCCGACCTGGGCTTCCTGCCCGAGGTCACCGAGCTGCTCGACCAGGTCCCCGAGGGCGGCCAGCGCCTCCTCTTCTCCGCCACGCTGGAGAACGAGATCGACACCCTGGTGAAGCGCTACCTGGTGAACCCGGTTACCCACGAGGTCGACCCGTCCGCCGGCGCCGTCACCACCATGACCCACCACGTCCTCGTCGTGAAGCCGAAGGACAAGGCCCCGGTCACCGCCGCCATCGCCGCCCGCAAGGGCCGCACGATCATCTTCGTCCGCACCCAGCTGGGCGCCGACCGCATCGCGGAGCAGCTCCGTGACGCCGGTGTGAAGGCCGACGCGCTGCACGGCGGCATGACCCAGGGCGCCCGTACGCGCACCCTGGCCGACTTCAAGGACGGTTACGTCAACGCGCTCGTCGCCACCGACGTCGCCGCCCGCGGCATCCACGTCGACGGCATCGACCTCGTCCTGAACGTCGACCCGGCCGGCGACCACAAGGACTACCTGCACCGCTCGGGCCGCACCGCCCGTGCCGGCCGCTCCGGTGTCGTGGTCTCCCTGGCCCTGCCGCACCAGCGCCGCCAGATCTTCCGCCTGATGGAGGACGCGGGCGTCGACGCCACGCGCCACATCGTCGGCGGGGCCGGCGCCTTCGACCCCGAGGTCGCCGAGATCACCGGCGCCCGTTCGCTGACCGAGGTCCAGGCCGACTCGGCGAACAACGCCGCCAAGCAGGCCGAGCGCGAGGTCGTCGACCTGACCAAGCAGCTGGAGCGCCTGCAGCGCCGTGCCGTCGAGCTCCGCGAGGAGGCCGACCGCCTCGTCGCCCGCGCCGCCCGCGAGCGCGGTGAGGACCCGGAGACGGCCGTCGCCGAGGTGGCCGAGGCCGCCGAGGCCGAGGTCGCGGCCGCCGCCGCGGAGGCCGAGCGCGCCGCGCGTGCCGAGGAGCGCCGCGAGGAGCGCCGCGAGGAGCGTCCGTCGTTCCGCGACGAGCGGGGCAACTTCGAGCGCCGTGACCGCGGTGGCTTCAACCGTGACGACCGTGGCGGTGACCGCGGTGGCTTCCGTCGTGACGACCGCGGCGGTGACCGTGGCGGCTTCCGTCGTGACGACCGTCCGTCGGGTGGTTTCCGCCGGGACGACCGTCCGTCCGGTGGTTTCCGCCGGGACGACCGTCCGTCCGGTGGCTTCCGCCGGGACGACCGTCCCTCCGGCGGCTTCAACCGTGACGACCGTCGTGACGACCGCGGCGGCGACCGTGGCGGCTTCCGCCGGGACGACCGTCCGTCGGGTGGTTTCCGTCGGGACAACGACCGTCCGTCCGGTGGCTTCCGCCGGGACGACCGTCCCTCCGGTGGCTTCAACCGTGACGACCGTCGTGACGACCGCGGCGGTGACCGTGGCGGCTTCCGCCGGGACGACCGCCCCTCCGGCGGCCACCGCGGCAGCGACCGCCCCTTCAACCGCGACCGTCGTGACGACCGCCCGGCCGGTGGTGGCTTCCGCCGCGACGACCGCCCCTCCGGCGGCTTCCGCCGCGACGACCGCAGCGGCTTCCGTCGTGACGACCACCGCCCGTCCGGCTCCGGCTCGTCCTTCGGGGGCGGCCGCCGCGACGACAAGCCGCGCTGGAAGCGCAACGGCTGAAACGGCTGAGACGGTCGAGTCGGCTGAGACAGCCATCCCGGCCGGGACCGTCTGACCTGACGGAATCCAGGGCCCGTACGAGCACCCCGTGCTCGTACGGGCCCTGTCCCGTTTCCCGTACACCCTTCCCCACGAATCGCACCCCGGTTCGACGGGATACGCTCACGTGGTCGACGGGAGCGCGAGGTGCCGGCCAGGGGGCCCGGCGGAAACCTCGGCGCCCCGATCTCTCGCACATCAGGTTTCCTGGGGAGGGACCTCTCTTTGACTCGTCACCCGCGCGCGCGGCGACCCCGCGCGCGTACCGCCGTCCTCGCCGCCGCGCTGCTCGTCTCGGGGATCGGTCTCACGCCGTCCGCGACGGCCGCGCCCCTCGTGGGCATCGACCAGCTGGACATCACGCCGAACTGGCGGACCGTGCCCCGGACGGAGACCGTCCTCGCGGTCGGCCCCACGGGCTACGCGCACCGCACCGAGGACTCCGACGAGCACTTCGGCGAGGAGCCGCGCTGGACGGACTTCGCGACCGGTGAGAGCGTCCCGCTCGGATACGGCAGCGGCAACGACTCCTTCGCGGAGCGGGGGACCGGCGGCCGGTACGTCTACCTCCAGCACGGCATCGGCACCCACTTCCTCCGCGACGTGCAGACCGGCGAGGAACAGCCGCTGGCCGTCCCGGAGGACACCTCCTTCCGGGGGATCCTCGGCGAGACGCTCCTCTTCCAGGAGTACGAGGCCGGCTCGTCGTACGCCGCCACCACCGGGTACCACCTCCGGCGCGTCGGCGACCCGGCCGGCACGACGGTCCCCGTCACCGGCTGGCCCGCGGGCGCCGACCTCCACATGGCGCGGCTCGTGGCGGGCGACGGCACGACGGCGGTGCTCCGCTTCACGACCTCCGCCTCCTCCACGTACACCGACCTCGGCGTCGTCGACCTGCGGACCGGGCGGATGCGGGTCGTCGCCTCGCCCACCCCGTCCTCCGGCGTGCTCACCGGTCCGGTCGCGGTGACCCCCGAGCGCATCGCCTGGGTCGACACCTCCCGCACCGTCCACGTCCGGCAGCTCGCCGACCTCGACGGGCCCGAGACCACCTACGCGCTGCCCGAGGGGCTCGGGGTGCGCCGCATCGGCCTGGTCGGCGACCGGGTCCTCGCGGTCGACGACGTGTGGGGCACGGACGCGGCGCTGCGCCGCCGTCTCGTCGCCTTCTCCCCGACGGGCGAGCAGCAGACGCTCCTGGAGCGTGCCGAGGGCGAGATCACCCAGATCGGCGACGGCTCCGGCGCGGCCGTGGTCGGCGGCACCTCCGCCACCGACTGGTCGCTCCTCAAGGTCGTCCCGGGCAAGGACGGCGCGCCCGTCGTGGAGAAGCTGCGCCGCCTGGAGCCGCTCCCCGCGAAGATCGACGCGCTCGCGCTCGGCGCCGGCCGCCTCACCACCCTGGAGCACGACGGACCGAAGGGGCCCGGCTTCTACGGCCGGGCGCTGCCGGTCGGCCCGATGCACAGTGGGCAGTCCGCGCCGCAGTGGCAGGGCCTCGACGAGAACACGCAGTGGCGGAAGCCCCTCGTCGACGGCGGCGACGGCCGCACGGTCCACGTCGCGGGGCGCGAGCTCGTCTCGCGGAAGGCCTCCGGGGAGACGACCCGGGTGACGACCGGCGTCGACGGCCGGGTCGCCGACGCCTTCGGCCGCTGGGCGGTCGTCCAGAACGGCATGCCCCCGTTCCCCGGCGAACTGGACTCCGACGGCGAGACGGTCGTCGCGAACACGGACACCGGGGCGGTCGTGTCCCGGCAGCCGCAGACCGCGGCGGCCCTGTGGGGCGACACCCTGTTCACGGGCACGGCGACGGCCGGCGAGGTCGCCCGCAAGGACCTGGCCACCGGCAAGGACCTCGGGAAGCTCGCCACCAACTCCGGCTGTCCGCTGACGGAGCTCCAGACGGCCGGCGGGCGCTGGCTGTACTGGGCCTGCGGGCAGTACGCGAAGCAGGGCGTCGTCGACCTGAAGACCGGCGCCAGGACCGCGCTGCCGCGGTCGTACGGCGGGGGCGGTCTCCTCGGCGACGGCTTCTTCGTGGACCTGAACAGCACGTACCTGCGCGTCAGCGACTTCCGCACCGGCACGGTGGCGTCCCGCACCCTCGTCGACGCCGGGCCCGTGCACGGCGAGCGCCGCGTCGCGTGGACCGTCGACCGGTTCGGCGGCGCCGTCGCGTACAAGGACCCGGACAACCGCGTCCACGCCCTGTGGACCGGCGTCCCCACCTCCGACCTCACCGCCGCCTCGTCGAGCACGCCGACGACCGCGCGGGTCCAGGACGGCTGGAAGGCCTCCTGGTCGCTCTCCAAGCCCGTCTCCATCTGGCAGCTGACGATCCGTGACCGCCACTCCGGCGCCGTCCTGCGCACCTTCGGCGCCGAGGAGACCCGGGGCCGCATCGACGTCGCCTGGGACGGCAGGACCGCCTCCGGCAAGCGCGTCCCGAACGGCCCGTACGGCTGGGACCTGCGGGCCTCCTCGGCCGACGGCCAGGGCCGCGACCTGGTCGTCTCCGGCACGGTCACCCTCCACGGCGGCACCCCCGCCTGGCGCGACCTCGCGGGCAACGACGCCCAGGGCGACCTGCTCGCGACGGACTCGGCCGGCCGCGTCTCGATGTACCGGGGCGACGGGTTCGGCGGTGTCTCCGCCCGCGTCGCGGGTACGGGCACGGCGTTCCCGGTGAACACGCGCCTGGTGCCGTTCGGCGACGTGAACGCCGACGGCTGCGCGGACGTCCTCGCCCGCGTCGGCGACCAGCTGCGGGCCTACCGGCCGGGCTGCGGCAAGGTCGTGACGGCCTCCTCCCCGTACACGCTCATCGGCGCGGGCTGGGGCATCTACGACGTGCTGACGTCCTCCGGCGACGTGAACGGGGACGGGTACACGGACCTCCTGGCCCGTCAGACGTCCACGGGCGACGTGTACTTCTACGCGGGGACGGCCGACCACCGGCTCAAGGCCCGGGTGAGGATCGGCGCCAACTGGAAGCTGTACAAGAAGCTCGTCGGCGCCGGCGACCTGAACCGCGACGGCCGCGGCGACCTCCTCGCCGTGGACGCCTCCGGCGCCCTGTGGCGCTACTACGGCACCGCCACCGGCGGCGTCTCGTCCCGGGCCCAGGTCGGCACCGGCTGGGGCATCTACACCGCGATCCTCGGCACCGGCGACATCTCCGGCGACGGCACCCCCGACCTGGTCGCCCGCGACACGGCCGGCCGCCTCTACAGCTACGGCGCCACCGGCTCCGGCGGCCTCGGCGGCCGCATGCTGATCGGCTCGGGCGGCTGGAACACCTTCACGTCCCTGTTCTGACCCCCTTCCGACCCGCATCCGACCCGCCCACCCCCCGGAGCCCGGCCCTCTCCCCAACCGGCCGGGCCCCGGGGCGCCACGCAGGACGGCCGGTGTCGGATACCCGATCGGTTCCGGGGATCTCTCCGGCTATGCTGCACGGGTATGGCTGTCACGGGCCGTTAGCTCAATTGGCAGAGCAGCGGACTTTTAATCCGTTGGTTGTGGGTTCGAGTCCCACACGGCCTACGCGCGAGCCCCCTGGGCGCGGTCTTCACGAGACCGCGCCCAGGGGGCTCTTTCGTGCATGTCCTCAGTCGAACGGGTCATCAGGGAAGCGGGAGAGGAAACCGACCGGCAGTCTGGAGCGTGGTGGCGTAGAGGAGACGGCGAGTGGGGGGCACGGGGGATGCGGACGGAGATCGTGGTCGAGAAGTTGCGGGTGTCCAGACGGGCGGGCGTCGTCGCGACCTGGCTCGCGCGGGGTGCGCTCCTGGCCGCCGCGGCGGCGGTGGGCGTGCTGCTGTCCGCCGTGGGCAGTGGGGTCCTGGTGTTGCTGACGGGGCTCGTGGGGCTCGCGGCGGCGGCCGTCGGGCTCTGGTGGTTCCTGGCGCACCGGGGGGCGTTGCGGGTGCTCGGGGCGCTCCTCGCGGTCGGGGCGCCCTGTGCGGTGCTCGCGCTGTACGTCGTCGGCGGGGTGTGGCTGGTGGCGCTCGTGGCCCTCGGGCTCTGGGGGGTGGCGCTCGGGTGTGCGCGGTCCGCCTTGCGGCGGCCCCTGACGGACGTGCAGCACGGGGTGCCCGCGGTGCGGCCGCAGCGGCCCGTGCTGATCATGAACCCGAAGTCCGGGGGCGGAAAGGTCGGCCGCTTCGGGCTCGTGGAGCGGGCGGAGAAGCTCGGCGCCCGGGTGATCCTGATCGACCCGTCCACGCCCACCGACGTGGAAGCCCTCGCCCGCCGGGCCGTCGCCGAGGGCGCCGACCTGCTGGGCGCGGCCGGTGGTGACGGGACGCAGGCGCTCGTCGCCGCGGTGGCCGCCGAGCACAACCTGCCGTTCCTGGTGATCTCCGCCGGGACCCGCAACCACTTCGCCCTGGACCTGGGGCTCGACCGGGAGGACCCGGCGGCCTGTCTGGACGCGCTGACCGACGGCGAGGAGCTCCGGGTCGACCTCGGCTCCGTCTCCGGCCGGCCGTTCGTGAACACCGTCTCCTTCGGGGTGTACGCGGACGTGGTCCAGCGCCCGGAGTACCGCGACGCGAAGGCCGGCACCGCACTGGAAGCCCTGCCCGACCTGCTCCAGGGCGGCGGGGGCGAGCGGCTCGACGCGACGGCCGACGCCGTGTCGCTGCCGGGGCAGCAGGCGCTGCTCGTCAGCAACAACCCGTACGCCACGCCCGATCCGTTCGCCTGGGACGCCGCCCAGCGCACCCGCCTGGACCGCGGGGAACTCGGCGTGATCGCCATACGGGTCGACGGCGCCGTGCAGGCGGCCGCGCTCGCCGTGTGGGGCACCCAGTCGGAGGGCCTGAACGTCCTGACGGCCCGTCGGGTCGAGGTCCTCGGCCCCACCGGTGCCACGGGCGAGGGCCGGCTGATCCCCGTCGCCGTCGACGGCGAGGCGCTCCGGCTGCCCACCCCCGTGGTCTGCGAGCTGCGCCCGCGCGCGCTGCGCGTCCTCGTTCCCCGCGACCGGCCGGGGACGACTCCCCCGCGTCCGCCGTTGGACTGGCGGCGGATCACCCGGCTCGCCTTCCGCAGAACCAGCCCAGCAAGGAGCGGCGCATGACGGACACGACCACCACCACCGTAGAAGCGGTACTGCACGATCTGCGGGCGATCGACGGGGCCGTGTACGGCGCCGTGGCCGCCACGCCCACCCCGGCGCTCGACACGGCGCTGCGGCGGCTCTCCACCGCGGCCGACCACTCGAAGATCTCGTTCTCGATCGCCGCGCTGCTCGCCCTGGTGCCGGGGCGGCCCCGCCGGGCGGCGCTCGCGGGCGTCGGGGCGATCGCGGTGGCGTCCGCCTCGGCCAACCTGCTGGGCAAGCGCCTGGTGCGCCGGGAGCGGCCGGACCGGGAGGCGGCCCGGGTGGTGGTGGGCCGGCACGTGCCGATGCCGGACTCCGCCTCGTTCCCCTCGGGGCACACCGCGTCGGCCGTCGCCTTCGCGACCGCCGTGGGCGTGGTGCTCCCGGCGGCCGCGGCGCCGCTGGGCGCGCTGGCGGCGGCCGTGGCGTACTCCCGCGTCCACACCGGGGTCCACTACCCGGGGGACGTGGCCGCGGGCTCGATCCTGGGCGTGGCCAGCGGCGCCGTGTCGGTGGGCGCCCTGGCCTCCTGGATGTCGGCCAGGGGGCGCGGCCGGGCCGTGTGACGCCGTACGGGGAAGGTGGGGGGCGGGGTACGGGACCCCGCCGCCCCGCGTGGGTGCGGGCGCGTGCCCGTCGCCCCGCGTGGGTGCGGGCGCGTGCGTGTCGCCCGGGGCTCCGGGGCGGTCGGTCACACGGCGCGGGCCAGCTCCTCCTCGGTGAGGCCGAGCGCGGCGAGGCGCTCCGGGTCGGCGAGGACCTGGAGCGCGACGATGCGGTCCCCGGCGATGGTGAACGACATGAGCCCCGCCGGGCGTCCGTCGACGAGCGACAGGTTGGCGGGCGCCCCGTTGACGACCATCGCCAGGCTCGCCTTGCGGAACCTGGAGTACGTGACGGCCTGTGCGACGACGGCCTCGGCGCCCCGCACGACCCTGGAGGTGCCGGCGAGGAGTTCGCCGCCGTCGGCGCGCAGGACGACGTCCGGGTCGAGGACGGCGAGGAGCCCCTCGAAGTCGCCCCCGTTGGCGGCGGCCAGGAAGGCGTCGGCGATCTCCCGCTGACGTCGCGCGTCCGGACCCGGCCCCGGCGAGGCGTCCTGGACGCGGCGGCGGGCCCGGCTGGCGAGCTGCCGGGTCGCGGCCGGGCTCCGGTCGACGATCCGCGCGATCTCGTCGAAGGAGACGGCGAACATGTCGTGCAGCACGAAGGCCAGCCGCTCCGCGGGCGAGAGCGTCTCCAGGACGATGAGGAGGGCGAGGCCGACGGACTCGGTGAGCTCGGCGGCGCGCTCGGGGTCGGTGGTGTCGGCGACCCGGGCGACGGGGTCCGGGACGTAGTACTCCAGCGGGTCCTCACGGCGCGAGCCGCGCGAGCGGAGCATGTCGAGGCAGACACGGCCCACGACCGTGGTCAGCCAGCCGCTGAGGTTCGCCACGCCGCTGACGTCCGAGCGGCTGAGCTTGAACCAGGTCTCCTGGACGGCGTCCTCGGCCTCGCTCAGCGAGCCGAGCATCCGGTACGCCACGGCCCGCAGGTGGCCGCGGTCGGCCTCGAAGCGGCGGGCCAGCGCCTCCGCGTCCGGCCCGTGCGCCGGGCGGGCCGCCGTCTCCGCGCCCCGGCCCGTACCCGCGCTCCCGCCCGTACCGGCGTCCCCGCTCGTGGCCTCGTCCATCCGTCGTTCTCCCCCTTCGCATGCCGTCATGTCTCTCTGACGGCTCCCGGTCCGCGGATGTGACAACGACGCGCGGGACGGTCCGGGTCCCGATCCGTGAGATCCCCGGAGCCCCGCGGCGAACGCCGGGGAATCCCCGGCCGAGGCCTTCGACCGCCGGGGTTCGACCCTTCAGGCCGATGATCATCGTCCGTAGATTGATCACCATGACGACGACATCGCAGCAGGTCAACCCCGTCCTCCGCACGCCGCCCGCCTCGCCCGCCGCCGCGGCCGCGTACTTCTCGGCCAGCCTCGCCTTCCACGCGGACGTCTCGGACGTCGCCGCCGCCCTCGCCGCCGACGGCGACCCCGGCTTCGTCGTGATCGACTCCCGTTCGACCGCCTCCTGGGACCAGGGCCACATCCCCGGCGCGCTCCACCTGCCCACCGCGCTCATCCCCGAGCAGGCGGAGCAGCTCCTCGACAAGGCGGTGCCGGTCGTCACGTACTGCTGGGGCCCCGGCTGCAACGGCGCCACGCGCGCCGCGCTGGCCCTCGCCGAGCTCGGTTTCCAGGTGAAGGAGATGCTCGGCGGCTTCGAGTACTGGGTGCGCGAGGGCTTCGCCTACGAGACCTGGGAGGGGCCCGCCCGGAAGGCCGCGGACGCCCTGACGGCGCCGGTCGACTCCGACGACTGCGGGTGCTGACGGAAGTCGATTTCCGTATCGGCTGTTCCATGCCGTAAGGTTGGGTTCACCGACGCGGGGTGGAGCAGCTCGGTAGCTCGCTGGGCTCATAACCCAGAGGTCGCAGGTTCAAATCCTGTCCCCGCTA
>NZ_JBSFSA010000054.1:0-39019 GCF_053589515.1 Streptomyces sp. NPDC003327
GGCGGAAACGGGCTTGTCGGCGGGGCGGAGAACCCGCCTGTGCTGACGTCGACAGGAGCGTCATGGTGGTTCCTAGCGTCGATGACCGACCGGTCCGGAGACAGGGGGGTGAAGCGGGGGAGCCCCGAGGGGAGCCGACGAGCCCCGATTTCGGGCGACCGGACCGATCACGGCGACGGGGCCCGATGTCGGGCGACGGGACCGATCACGGGCGACGCGCCGATCTCGGGTGACGCGCCCTTCTCGGGTGAGGCCCGGAGCGAGGCTGACAGACCGACAATGTTTACGTGATCATCGGTAATGTGATGGTGGCATTCCCTCCGGGGGGCGTCAAGCACGATGTGGTAGCGATGGGGAGGGATTCGGGTGACCGAGCAGAGCGCGACCGGTCGGTCGGTGACGGCCGTGAACGACGGCCGACGGGGGGTGCGATCGAGACCGCGTCGCGTGTCGATGGCGGACGTCGCCCAACGCGCGGGGGTCTCCTCGCAGACGGTGTCCCGGGTCTCCAACGGCGACGCGGCCGTGATCGAGGCGACCCGCCAGAAGGTCCTCGACGCGATGAAGGAGCTCGGGTACCGCCCCAACAGTGCGGCTCGAGCCCTCAAGCGCGGGGATTTCCGGGCCATAGGCGTCATCGTCATGGGGCTCACGAGCACCGGCAACGTCAGGACCCTGGACGCGATAGCCGGATCGGCGTCCCGTGCCGGTTACGCGGTCACCCTGATCCCGCTGGACGCGCCCACGCAGGAGAACGTCAAGGGCGCGTTCACCCGCCTCGACGAGCTGGCGGTCGACGCCGTCGTCCTCATCATGGAGGTGCACCTGCTCGACGCCGTCGCCCTCACCCTGCCCCCGCACGTCAAGGTCGTCGTCGTGGACTCGGAGGCCACCGGGCGCTTCCCGGTGGTGGACACCGACCAGCGGCAGGGCGCACGCGCGGCGGTGCGGCACCTGCTCGGCCTCGGTCACGGCACGGTCTGGCACGTGGCCGGGCCCGAGGAGTCCTTCGCCGCCGGGCGTCGCGCCGAGGCGTGGGCGGCGGCACTGCGCGAGGAGGGGCGCGCCGTGCCTCCCGTACTGCGCGGGGACTGGACCCCCGCGTCGGGCTACGAGGCGGGGCTGCGGCTCGCGGACGAGGGGTCCTGCACGGCGGTGTTCGTGGCCAACGACCAGATGGCGCTCGGTGTGCTGCGGGCGCTGCACGACCGCGGCGTGCGCGTTCCCGAGGACGTCAGCGTCGTGGGCTTCGACGACATCCCGGAGGCGGCCTCCTTCATTCCGCCCCTGACCACCGTCCACCAGGACTTCGCCCAGGTCGGAGCGTTGTGCGTCGAGGCCGTCCTGCGGGAACTGGCGGGCGAGACGGTGACGGGGGTGCAGCTCGTCGCGACCACCCTCGTGGAACGGGCCAGCACGGCGCCCCCCGGTGCCGCGGCCGTGGTTGCCAGCCGGGAGGGTAAAAGGGATAAATAGGGAGCATGAGTGAAGAAACGGACCATACGGGCGGTGGTGGGCGTCCCCGCCCCGCCCGGGGTCCGTGGCGCGTCCGGTCGTGGCTCACCACCCGGAGCGTGGCGCGCCAGGTCTTCCTCCTCCAGCTGGTGCTGGTGATCCTGCTCGTGGCGGCGGCGGTCGTCGCCATCCTCGTCCAGGCCCGGCGCGACACCATGACCGACGCCCGGCACCGGACCATCGCCGCGGCCCAGTCCTTCGCCCACGCCCCCGGTCTCGTACGGGCGCTGGAGAGCGACTTCCCGACGGTCGAGCTCCAGCCCCTGGCCGAGGGAGCCCGCAAGGCCGCGGGAATCGACGCCCTGATCGTGTACGAACTCGACGGGATCACCCTCACCCACAGCGACCCCACGCAGCTCGGCAAGCACGTCATCGGACCGTACGCCGAAGCCGCCGCCGGCCGGTCCTTCACCCGCACCTTCCAGGGCGCCCTCGGACTCTCCGTGGTCTCCGCCGCGCCCGTGCGGGACGCCCGCGGCCAGGTGGTCGCCGTCGTGTCCGCCGCGGTGACGGTCGAGAAGGTCCAGGACTCCGTCGACCAGCAGCTGCCCGTCATCCTCGGCAGCGCGGCGGGTGCCCTCGTGCTCGTCGTCCTCGGCACGGGCCTGGTCAGCCGACGACTGCGCCGCCAGACCCACGGCCTGGGCCCGGCGGAGATGACCCGGATGTACGAACACCACGACGCGGTCCTGCACGCCGTCCGCGAGGGCGTGCTCATCACCGGGCGCGACCACCGGCTGCTGCTCGCCAACGACGAGGCGCGCCGGCTCCTCGACCTGCCGCCGGACGCCGAGGGCCGCCGCGTCACGGACCTGGGTCTCGACGCCTCCCTCGCGGCCCTCCTGGCATCGGACCGGATCGCCACCGACGAGGTCCACCTCGCAGCGGACCGCCTCCTCGCCCTCAACAAACGGGTCACCCTGCCCCTCGGCGGCCAGCGGGGCAGCGTGGTGACCCTGCGGGACACCACCGAGCTGCGCTCCCTCTCCGGGCGGGCCGAGGTCGCACGGGAGCGGCTCACGCTGCTCTACGACGCCGGGGTGCGGATCGGGACGACCCTGGACGTCGTACGCACCGCCGAGGAGCTGGCGGAGGTGGCCGTCCCCGGCTTCGCGGACGTCGTCACCGTGGAGCTCCTCGACCCCGTCCTGGCCGGCGAGGAACCGGCCGGGGCCGGCACCGAGCTGCGCCGGACGGCCCTCGCGGGGCTCACCCGGGACCACCCCCTCTACCCCTCCGGAGAGCTGATCCGCTTCGTCCCCGGCTCGCCGGTGGACGTCAGCGTCACCGAGGGCCGCTCCGTCGTCGTGGCCGACCTCGCCTCCTCCGGGGGATGGCGCGCCCAGGACGAGGAGCGGGCCCGGCGGGTCCTCCACTACGGCATCCACTCCCTGGCGGTCGTACCGCTGCGCGCGCGGGGCGTGGTCCTGGGCGTGGCGAACTTCTGGCGGGCGGGCGAGTCGACGCCCTTCTCCGACGAGGACCTCTCCTTCGCCGAGGAGCTGGCGAACCGGGCCGCGGTCTCCATCGACAACGCCCGCCGCTACACCCGCGAGCACGCGATGGCGGTCACCCTCCAGCGCAGCCTGATGCCGCGCAGCCTCCCCGAGGAGGAGACGCTCGACGTGGCCTCCCGCTACCTGCCCGCGGAGTCCGGCGTGGGAGGCGACTGGTTCGACGTGATCCCGCTGCCGGGCGCCCGGGTCGCGCTCGTGGTGGGCGACGTCGTCGGGCACGGCCTGCACGCCGCCGCCACCATGGGCCGACTGCGCATCGCCGTGCACAACTTCTCCGCGCTCGACCTCTCCCCGGACGAGCTGATCCGGCGCCTGGACGAACTGGTGGCCCTCATCGACGCCCAGGGCGAGCCCCCGGACGCGCGGGGCGAGCCCTCCGCGCTGGGCGAGTCCTCCGGTGCCTGGGGCGAGATGATCACCGGAGCGACGTGCCTGTGCGTCGTCTACGACTCCGTCTCCGGCGAGGTCACGGTGGCCACGGCGGGACACCTGCCCCCCGCGGTCGTCCGGCCCGACGGGGGCGTGGAGTTCCTGGAGGCCCCGGTCTCCCCGCCGCTCGGGCTCGGCGCCGGGATGCCCGTCGAGACGGCGCGGACGACCCTGCCCGAAGGGTCCCGGCTCGTGCTCTACACCGACGGACTGCTCGAGGACCGCAGCCGCGACCCCGACGCGAGCATGGATGCCCTCCGTGACGCGCTCACCGGACCCGGCCGTACGCCGGAGGAGACCTGCTCCGCCGTCATCGACACGATGCTGCCGACCGGATCGGGCGACGACGTGGCCCTCCTCGTGGCGGGCGTGCGCCGCCTCGATCCCGAGCGGGTCGCGGTGTGGGACGTGCCGCGCGACCCGGCGGCCGTCAGCCCCGTCCGCAACGCGTGCGCCCGCAAGCTGGCCGAGTGGGGCCTGGACGACATCTCCTTCGGCACCGAACTCATCCTCAGCGAACTGATCACCAACGCCGTCCGCTACGGCCTCGAACCCGTCCGGGTCCGGCTCCTGTACAGCACCTCCCTGATCTGCGAGGTCTCCGACGGAAGCAGCACCTCCCCGTACATCCGGCGCGCCAGTGACACCGACGAGGGAGGCCGCGGCCTCTTCCTCGTCGCGCAGTACGCCGAGACGTGGGGCACGCGCTACTCGCCCCGGGGAAAGACCATCTGGGCCGCGCAGTCGACCGGCCCCGGCGGAGGTCCCGACCTGGACCACCTGGGGGAGGACGACATCCTCGGCCAGTGGGACGACGTGGAGCTGTGAAGGCCCGCGGGGCCGCGTCGTCCGTACGGAGACGGGCGGCGCGCCCCGGCCCGTGCGGACGCGCTCGCGCGGACACGGCGGGAGCGCCCGAGTAGTGTGGATGGCACCCCACCGTCCCTCTCTGCCCCCGTGGAGACGCCGTGGTCGAAGCCCGCCGGACCCGCGCCGTCGCCGTCGCGGCCTGCGTCGGTGTCCTGGTGCTGGGCCTGGGTGCCTGCGGCGAGGAGGCCGAGCCGGTACGGGTGGTGGGCCCCGCACGGGCGAGCTCGGCCGAGGAGGCCGGCGGGATGGAGGCCCTGGTCAGGGCGGCGCAGAAGGAGGGCACGCTCCACACGACGACCCTGCTGCGCCACTGGGCGAACTACGGCGGCCTGATGGACGGCTTCGAGAAGAAGTACGGGATCAAGATCGTCAACAGCAACCCGTTCGGGTCGAGCCAGCAGGAGATCGACGACATCAAGCGGAGCCGCGGCAAGCCGAGCGCCCCCGACGTCCTGGACCTCGGTGACGCCTTCGCGCAGTCGGCGGCGCGCGAGGGCCTGCTCTCCCCCTACCGGGTCGCCGACTGGGACAAGATCGCGGCGAACCAGAAGGACCCGAACGGGGCGTGGTTCAACAGCTACGGCGGTTACGTGTCCATCGGCTGCGACAGCACCCGGGTCCCGGTCTGCCCCGTCTCCTTCGCCGACCTGCTCAAACCCGAGTACCGGGGCATGGTCGCGCTCAACGGCGACCCGACGACGGCGGGATCCGCCTTTGCCGGTGTCTACGCGGCCGCCCTGGCGAACGGCGGCTCGTTCGACGACATCCAGCCGGGCATCGACTTCTTCGCCGAGCTCGACGACGTCGGCAACTACAACCGCGGCAACCCCAACCCGGAGGCGATCGCCCGCGGCGAGACCCCGATCAGCATCGAGTGGGACTTCCTCAACCTCCGGCACGTCGACGAGCTGCGCGGGACCGACGTGCGATGGAAGGTGTCGATCCCCTTCGACGGCAGCTTCTCGCAGTACTACGCCCAGGCGATCAACAAGTACGCCCCGCACCCGGCCGCGGCCCGGCTGTGGCAGGAGTACCTCGCGAGCACGGCGGGCCAGAACCTGCGCCTGTCGGGCTTCGCCCGCCCCGTGCTGATGGACGTCATGGCGAAGGACGGCACGCTGGACAAGGAGAAGGCGGCCCCGCTGCCGACGGTAGAGGGCGGTCCGCCGGTCTTCCCCGACGAAGCGCAGCTGGCCAAGGCGCTGCGGGTGGTGCGGGAGAACTGGGCCAAGGCCATTGAAGGTTGAACGACCGGTGGGGCGATCGGCTGGACGACGGCTGCCCCCATACGTCTCTTGACACACTCGATCCGGGCTTTCACACTCATTCCCAACACCCCGCGTTAACGTAAACACAGAGGGATGGCGCTCAGCCGTAACACGGCCGCCATCTCCTCCACACGGGCCGCGCTGCGCCGACCACCACTGCCTGCCACACCCCGGGCCCGGTCGGACACCGCCTTCGCGTACTCCTCCTCGTTCGTACGCGTCCCCACCCCCACCCCCCGCACCGGCACAGCCGCCGGGTCCGCCGCCTCCGACGGCGCGATCCACGGCCGGTTCCGCACAGCCAAAGGCAAGTGATCATGTCGCGCAAGAGAACCGGGGCATCGGCGGTCGTCGCCGCCGTGTCCGCCCTCCTCCTGTCCCTCGTCGGCGCCCTGGGCACGGCCCACGCCGCGCCGGTGAGCATCGCCAACGCCACCCAGTTCACCGACCCGGCGGGCAATCCCGTCCACGCCCACGGCGGTGGCGTCGTGAAGGTCGGCGAGTACTACTACTGGTTCGGTGAGAACCGGAACGCGGACAACAGCTTCCGGTACGTCTCCGCCTACCGGTCGGCCGACCTGAAGACGTGGGAGTTCCGCAACCACGTCCTGACGCAGGAGACGCACCCCGAACTGGCGGGCGCCAACATCGAACGGCCCAAGGTCATGTACAACGCCTCCACCGGCAAGTTCGTGATGTGGATGCACAAGGAGGGCAGCGCCACCGACTACTCCGAGGCGCGTGCGGCGGTCGCCGTGTCGGACACCGTCGACGGCGACTACGCTTGGCGGGGCAGCTTCCGCCCGCTCGGCCACATGTCCCGCGACATCACGACCTTCGTCGACACCGACGGCGCCGGCTACATGATCTCCGCCGCCAACGAGAACGCCGACCTGCACGTCTACCGGCTGACCGCCGACTACACGGCCATCGACAAGCAGGTGCAGAAGCTGTGGTCCGGGCAGTGGCGCGAGGCCCCCGCGATGTTCAAGCGCAACGGCGTCTACTTCCTGCTCACCTCCGGGGCCACCGGCTGGGCGCCCAACCAGCAGAAGTACGCCACGGCCACCAGCATCACCGGCGCCTGGAGCGGTCTGAAGGACGTGGGCGACTCGACCGCGTACCGCAGCCAGACGGCGTACGTCCTGCCGGTGCAGGGCACCAACGGGACGAGCTACCTCTACATGGGCGACCGCTGGGGCAACTCCATGGGCGGCATGGTCAACGACTCCCTCTACGTCTGGCTCCCGCTGAAGTTCCCCACCAAGACCACCCTGTCGATGGAGTACTCGCCCAGGATCACGATCGACGCCGCGGCCGGCAAGGTGACCGGCATGAACGTCGTCTGGGAGTCGCTGTCGGTCCGCTCCAGCGGCAAGTGCGCCGACGTGTCGAACTTCGACTCGGCCGACGGCGCCGCGCTCGTCCAGTGGGGCTGCGGCGGGGACATCAACCAGCAGTACTGGTTCAAGAACGTGGGCACCAGCGGCTACGTCCAGATCATGGCCCGCCACAGCGGCAAGTGCCTCGAAGTGAACGGGGGTTCCATCGAGGACGGGACCGCGGTCGTCCAGAAGACCTGCGGCGCCGTGAAGGCCCAGCACTGGAAGGTCGAGCCGACCGGCGACAACGGCTTCAGCCGACTGGTCGCGCGGCACAGCGGCAAGTGCCTGGAGGTGGCAGCCTGGTCGTACGCCGACGGCGCCGCGCTCGACCAGTGGACCTGCAACGACGGCCAGAACCAGCAGTGGTCGCGGTTCATCGCCTGACAGTGACGCCTCGCTGATCCGGGTGCCCCTCCATCCTCCGGGTGGAGGGGCACCCCTCTGTGTGCACCCACCCATGGGTCACAAGAAGATAACGGGTCTGAACCAGAAGTGGGGTGCTGTTCATCCGCGGGGAGGCTTGTGGCCATCTGTTGATCCTCGGTCGGCCCCAGGCTCATCAGCGCCCGGCCGCGACGGCCGTGCACCCCCGCTCACAGGTCCTCTCCGAAGGAGAATCCGTGCACCTGTCCCGTACTCTTCGCGCCGTCCTCGCGAGCACCGTGGCGGCAGCCGTCCTGCCGCTCGCCGCCTCCGTGACCCACGCCGCCGCGGGCGGCCCGCAGCCGTCCGCAGGCGCCTCCGCTGCCACCAAGCGCCCCAAGTCGCTGGTGATCGGCATCGACGGCGCGACCTTCGCCACGTTCGACAAGGCGAGGATGCCGAGGCTCAAGGGCCTCATGGCGACCGGCATGACCGCCACCAGCAACCTCTACGCGAACCCGATGGCCCCGACCTCCTCGGGTCCCGGCTGGTCGACCATCGCGACCGGCGTCTGGCCCGACAAGCACAAGGTCGTCGACAACAGCTTCGCCGGTGCCCGCTACGACCTCTACCCGGACTACGCCACCCGTCTGGAGAACGCCAACCCCGCCCTCAACACCGTGATCGTGGGCACCTGGAGCCCCATACGCGACACCGTCTTCGGCCCCGCCGTCGACACCCGCCTCGGCGGCGTCAGCGACGCCGACACCACGGCGACCGCCGTCTCCAAGCTCAAGACCACCGACGCCGACGCCACCTTCGTCCACCTCGACGAGGTCGACGGCGCCGGCCACTCCTACGGCACCGAGCACCGGGCCTACCTGGACGCCCTCAACAAGGCCGACACCCGGATCGGCCAGATCCTCGATGCCGTCACCTCCCGTACGGCGTACGCCGACGAGGACTGGCAGATCGTCGTCACCGCCGACCACGGCCACATGCCGAACGGCGGCCACGGCGGCAACACCCCCGGAGAGCGCCAGACGTTCGTCATCGCCAAGGGCGCCGGCTTCGCCCCCGGCTCGGTCCGCAACGACGTCAAGGTCAGCGACGTCGCCCCCACCGTCCTCGCCCACTTCGGGGTCACCGCCGACCCGGCGTGGCAGCTCGACGGCAAGGCGATCGGCACGCTCACGCCCGACGCCTTCGACGCCCTGCGGCCCTCCCTGAACACCCGGGTCGACGAGCTCGCCCTGCCCTCCACCCTCAAGGGCTGGACGACCACCGCGCCCGGCGGCTGGACCGTCGACAACTCCGCCATGCCCACGGGCGGCGTCACCGAGTGGCGCGGCTGGTCCTTCGCGACGGACGAGTTCTGGAGCAACACCGACCTGGGGCAGGGCCGCGAGACGAACGTCCGGGCGCGTGACGTCTTCGCCGTCGCCGACTCCGACGAGTGGGACGACAAGGCCCACGGTGCAGGGCAGTTCGACTCCACCCTGGTCAGCCCCGCCTTCGCCGTGACCGGCGGCACGACCGCGACCGTCTCGTACGCCACGAACTACAAGATCGACGGCCCCCAGACCGGTGACGTCCACATCTCCTTCGACGGCGGCCCCCGGCAGCTCGTGCAGTCCTACCGCGCGGACCGCAACGCCTTCGAGAAGTTCGCCGTCGCCGTCCCGGCCGGCGCCACCACCGCCCGCCTCTCCTTCCGCTACACGGGCACCAACAGCGCCTTCTGGACGATCGACCAGGTGGCCCTGACCTCCTGATCCCCCGCAAGACCCACCAGGGCCCGACCGCCGCCGCGGTCGGGCCCTCACCGCGTCACCCGGTCGGAGGGCGCCCCGCCGCGACGCGTGAACCACGGGATCGGGATCTCGTCGATGTTGCGTGTGCCTCACCAGTGGACGCTGTTCAAGGAGAGCCTTCGGCCGCCAAGCTGTGCGGCAAGCTCCGCACCGTGACGGGGCCCTTTGTGATCGAGTTGGGAACACGCCGTTGACGGGCACAGCAGCGAACGGAGAACACTCGTGATTGTCGGAGTCCTCAAGGAAGCGCGGGCAGGTGAGCATCGCGTCGCGGCCACGCCGGCCACCGTCGAACAGATCCGCAAACTGGGGTACGAGGTCGTCGTCGACTCCGGCGCGGGCGTCGCGGCCGGCTTCACCGACGGCGCCTACGAGGCCGCGGGCGCGGCCCTCGGGGACGCGGCGGCCGCGGACGTGGTGCTCGGGGTCAACGCCCCGAGCCCGTCCCAGCTGGACGGGGTACGGCCGGAGGCGACGGTGATCGCCCTGTTCGCGCCCGCCTTCGACCCGGCGATGGTGGAGGAGCTGGGCCGCCGCCCGTTCACGGCGCTGTCGATGGACGCCGTCCCGCGCATCAGCCGCGCCCAGTCCATGGACGTGCTGTCCTCGATGGCGAACATCGCGGGCTACCGCGCGGTGGTGGAGGCGGCGCACGAGTTCGGGCGCTTCTTCACCGGCCAGGTGACCGCCGCGGGCAAGGTGCCCCCGGCGAAGGTGCTCGTCGCGGGCGCCGGGGTCGCCGGTCTCGCCGCGATCGGCACGGCGGGCTCGCTCGGCGCGATCGTCCGGGCGACCGACCCGCGTCCCGAGGTCGCCGACCAGGTCCGCTCGCTCGGCGGCGAGTACCTGTCGATCGAGTCCCCCGAGGTCGAGGTCTCGAAGACCGGCTACGCCAAGGAGATGGGCGACGACTACAAGGCGCGCGAGGTCGAGCTGTACGCGGCCCAGTGCCGCGACGTCGACATCGTCGTCACCACGGCGCTGATCCCGGGCCGCCCCGCGCCGGTGCTGATCACCGCGGAGATGGTGGCGAGCATGCGGCCCGGCTCGGTGATCGTCGACATGGCGGCCGCCAACGGCGGCAACGTCGAGGGCACCGTGAAGGGCGAGAAGGTCGTCACCGACAACGGCGTGACGATCATCGGGTACACCGACCTGGCGGGCCGACTGCCCGCGCAGGCCTCGCAGCTGTACGGCACGAACCTGGTGAACCTGCTCAAGCTGATGACGCCCGAGAAGGACGGCCGGCTCGTCCTGGACTGGGACGACCCGGTGCAGCGGTCGATCACCGTCGTACGCGAGGGCGAGTCGGCGTGGCCGCCCCCGCCGGTCCAGGTCTCGGCGGCCCCGGCCCCCGCGGCCGCCGCCGCGCCCGCGGTGGAGTCGCCGGTACGGAAGCCGGTGACGGCCGGCCGCAAGTTCGGCGGGGTGGCCGTGGCCGCCCTGGCGCTCTTCCTGGCGGCCGGGTTCGCCCCGGCGGCGCTGCTGCCCCACGTGACGGTGTTCGTGCTCGCGATCGTGATCGGCTACTACGTGATCGGCCATGTGCACCACGCCCTGCACACACCGCTGATGTCGGTGACGAACGCGATCTCCGGGATCATCGTCGTCGGCTCGCTCCTGCAGATCGGGCAGACGAGCACGGCCGTCACGGTGCTCTCGTTCGTCGCGATCCTTCTGGCCAGTATCAACGTCTTCGGCGGCTTCGCGGTGACGCGTCGCATGCTCGCCATGTTCAACCGGAGCTGACATGTCTGCGACCATCGCCGCCCAGGCGGCCTACCTCGTTGCCGCCCTGCTGTTCATCCTGGCCCTCGCGGGCCTCTCCAAGCACGAGTCGGCGCGGCTCGGCAACGCCTTCGGCATGCTCGGCATGGGCGTCGCGCTCGTCGCGACGGTCGTCCTCGCGGTCGACGGCGACGTCAGCACCGCGGGCCTCGGTCTGATGGGCTTGGCCATGCTGATCGGCGCGCTGATCGGCCTCCAGCGGGCCCGCGGCGTCGAGATGACCGGCATGCCCGAACTCATCGCGCTGCTGCACTCCTTCGTCGGCCTCGCCGCCGTCCTCGTCAGCTGGAACGGCTTCCTCAACGTCGAGCACGACCCGCACGGCCACGAGGCCGAGGCCCTGGACGCGCTCGGCACGCTCGGCATCCACCACGCCGAGGTGTTCATCGGCGTCTTCATCGGCGCGGTGACCTTCACCGGCTCCATCGTCGCCAACCTCAAGCTCTCCGCGAGGATCGACTCCAAGCCGCTGATGCTGCCGGGCAAGAACGCCCTGAACCTCGGCGCGCTCGGCCTGTTCGTCGCCCTGACGGTCTGGTTCGTGATCACGCCCGACCTGTGGCTGCTGATCGCCGTGACGGCCCTCGCCCTGGCCCTCGGCTGGCACCTCGTCGCGTCCATCGGCGGCGGCGACATGCCCGTCGTCGTCTCCATGCTGAACAGCTACTCCGGCTGGGCCGCGGCCGCCTCCGGCTTCCTCCTCGGCAACGACCTGCTGATCATCACCGGCGCGCTGGTCGGCTCCTCCGGTGCCTACCTGTCGTACATCATGTGCAAGGCGATGAACCGCTCCTTCCTCTCCGTGATCGCGGGCGGCTTCGGCATCGAGGCGCCCTCGGGCACGGAGGTCGACTACGGCGAGCACACCGAGATCACCGCCGAGAGCGCCGCCGAACTCCTCACCTCCGCCCGCTCGGTCGTCATCACGCCCGGGTACGGCATGGCCGTCGCCCAGGCGCAGTACCCGGTCGCCGAGCTCACCTCGAAGCTCCGCGCGAAGGGCGTCGACGTGCGCTTCGGCATCCACCCGGTCGCCGGCCGCCTGCCCGGCCACATGAACGTGCTCCTGGCCGAGGCCAAGGTGCCGTACGACATCGTCCTCGAAATGGACGAGATCAACGACGACTTCGCCGACACCGACGTCGTCCTCGTCATCGGCGCCAACGACACGGTCAACCCGGCCGGGGCGGAGGACCCCAGCAGCCCGCTCGCCGGCATGCCGGTCCTCACGGTGTGGGAGGCCAACAAGGTCATCGTCTTCAAGCGTTCGATGGCCTCCGGTTACGCGGGCGTCCAGAACCCGCTGTTCTTCCGGGAGAACACCGCCATGCTCTTCGGCGACGCCAAGCAGCGCGTCGAGGACATCGTCGGCGCGCTCTGAGCGAGGGGGGCTTCGGCGGCCTCGGCGGTCGGGCCCCCTCAGCGTGCCGGGCGACGGCTGAACCGCCTGCGCGGCCGAGGTCCGGCTCCCTCGCCGGGCTCGGTGTTTCGGCGGGCGTCCTGTGGTGAGACGCACGGCATGAAGACGTATCCGCGCGTTCTGCGGTCGGTACTGCCCTCCGGGCAGGCACCCGGCCGCCTGCTGCAGGCGATGGACCGGCTGGAGAACTCGCCGCGTGCCGACCGGCTCGCGGACGCCCTGAGCGGCGCGGTGCGGGCGCTGCCGCTCGGCGGTGCGCGCGACGTGCTGCACGGAAGATGGCTCGGCCACCCCGTGCACCCACTGATGGTGCAGTTCCCGATCGGGGCGTGGCTCTCGGCCGCCGTACTCGACCTCGTACCGGGACGTCAGCGCCGCCGCACGGCCGGGCTGCTCGTCGCCGCCGGGCTCGCCGGGGCGGGACCGGCGGCCGTCGCCGGCTGGGTCGACTGGGCCGAGCTGCGGCGCCCGCAGCAGCGCGTCGGCCTCGTCCACGCGGCGGCGAACATCACGGGCGTGGCCCTCTACGCCGCCTCCCTCTCGGCCCGTTGCCGCGGGCGCCACTGGCGCGGCCGCCTCTGGGGGTTCGCCGGCCTCGGCGTCATCGCGGCGGGCGGGGCGATCGGCGGCCACCTCGCCTACCGGCAGGCCGCGGGCCCCAACCACGCCGAGCAGGTCACCGTGCTCGTACCGCCCGGCTGGCATCCGGTCGCGTCCCTCGCCGACCTCGAGCCCGGCCGGCCGTACCGCGCGCATGTCGGCGAGGTGCCCGTGGTCCTCGTCAGGACGGACGCGCGGACGGTCCGGGCGCTCGCGGAGCGCTGCAGCCACCAGGCCGGACCCCTCTCCGAGGGCGAGGTCGTCGACGGCTGCCTGCGCTGCCCCTGGCACGGCAGCACCTTCCGGCTCGACGACGGATGGAACGTGACGGGCCCGGCCACCGCGCCCCAGCCCGTCTTCGACACCCGCGTCGTCGACGGCCGGGTCGACGTACGCCTCCGCACCACCTGGTCGTCCAACGGCTCCGGGCCCGCCCCCGCGGAGACGGCCGGCCCGGATGCCACGGCGGGGACCGCGGACGCGGTACGGGCGGAGTACGGCGACGACGCGCGTCAGCCCGGGACCGGTACGGGCACCGGGTCGGTGAACGGCACCGGCCCCGGTGCCTGCAACCCCCGCTGACCGGACGACGACCAGGCCACCCCCCCCACGCCGGGACCCCTCACGTGCGCATGCGCTTCCCTGCCGCGGGGCCGGGCCGGTTCCCGTACCCGCGCACGGTGTGCCGGGCCGCCCCGCTCCGGCGCGGGGTGGCACGCTCGGGGCGGGGCGGGGGAGGCCGTACAGCACAGTGAGCGGAGCGAGGCACCAGTACATGACCCAGCGCAGCAAGCGGGACGCCCGGCACGCCGCGTTCCTCCGGCGACTCCGACGCGACCCGTTCGTCGTGCAGACCGTGCGCTCCACGGCGGCGGCGACTCTCAGTTACGTCGTCGCGCTCTGGCTCAGCAGCGAGCCCGTGCCGCTCACCGCACCCCTGACGGCGCTGCTCGTCGTCCAGGTCACGCTCTACTCGACGCTCACCACCAGCCTGCGGCGGGTCAACTCCGTCGTCGTCGGCGTCCTCATCGCCATCGCGTTCAGCGTGCTCGTCGGCCTCTCCTGGTGGAGCCTCGCCCTCGTCATCCTGGCCTCCCTCCTGGTGGGGCGGATGGTCAAGGTGGAGGAGTTCATCCCCGAGGTCGCCATCAGCGCCATGCTGGTGCTCGGCGTCACCCAGGTCGCCGACACCGCCTGGGACCGGGTCCTCGAAACGCTCATCGGCGCCGTCGTCGGCATGCTGTTCAACCTGATGCTCGCACCGCCGGTCTGGGTGGACACGGCGGGCGAGTCGATCGAGGACCTCGCGCGGCGGATGCGGCGCATGCTGCTCGACGTCGCCGAGGAGTTCTCGGGGGCGCCACCGGTCGAGCGGGCCGCGGCCCGGCTGCACGAGGCGCGGCAGCTCGACAACGACGTCGCCGAGGTCGACGCCGCCCTGCGGACCGCCGAGGACAGCCTGCGCCTCAACCCGCGCGTGAAGGAGGGCCTGCTCCACCGCGTCGTCCTGCGCACCGGGCTCGACACCCTGGAGATCTGCGCGGTCGTGGTGCGCGTCCTCGCCCGGACCGTCACGGACCTGGCGAAGGAGCAGGACGGCGGGGACCTGCTGCCCGGCCCGACGGCCCTCGCCCTGCGCGAGACGGCCCAGCACACCTCCGACGCCTTCGTCAGCTACGCCGTCCTCGTCACGGCCCGCGGCAGCGAGGCCGCGGAGGCGGCCGAGAACCGGCTGGCGGGCGAGCTGCGCGCGGCCCGCGCCCGCCGGGCCCGGGCCGCCGAGCTGCTGCTCGCCCTCGCCCTGCGGGAGCCCGGCCGCTGGCAGCTCTACGGGGCCCTGCTCACCGAGATCGACCGGATCCTCGACGAGCTGGACCCCGAGCACCGGGGACGGCGCCTGATGGAGGAGCTGGACCGGCACGCGCGCGAGCGCCGCGAGCGCCGTCGCCGCCTCAGGCCCCGGCGCCGCGCGGCCGTCGGCGGCAACGCCTGACGCCGACCCGCCCCGGACCCCTGGCGACGTGCCGCGAGGGGGTCAGTCGCGGTCGATGAGGACGGCGGTGCCCTGGCCGACGCCGACGCACATGGTGGCGAGGCCGTGGCGGTCGCCGGTGCGGTGCATGCGGTGGAGGAGGGTGGTGAGGAGACGGGCGCCGGAGCCGCCGAGGGGGTGGCCGAGGGCGATGGCGCCGCCCTGGGGGTTCACGAGGTCGGGGTCGATGCCGAGTTCGCGGACGCAGGCGAGGGCCTGGGCGGCGAAGGCCTCGTTGAACTCGGCCGTGTCGATGCCGTCGAGGGTGCGGCCGGTGCGGCCGAGGACGCGCCGGACGGCGGGGACGGGGCCGATACCCATGACGTCGGGGTGGACGCCGGCGCTGGCGCCGCCCGCGTACCGGCCGAGGGGCTCCAGGTCCAGCTCCCGCAGGGCTTCCTCGCTGACGAGGAGGAGGGCGGCGGCGCCGTCGTTCATGGGGGAGGCGTTGCCGGCGGTGACGGTGCCGTCGGGGCGGAAGACCGGCTTGAGGGCGGCGAGCTTCTCGGCGGTGGTGTCGGGGCGGATGGACTCGTCCTGGGTGACGGTGGTGCCGTCGGCGAGGGTGACCGGGACGATCTCGGCGTCGAAGAGTCCGTCCTTGCGGGCGGCGGCGGCGAGCTGGTGGCTGCGCAGGGCGAAGGCGTCCTGGTCCTCGCGGCTGACGCCGTAGCGGGCGGCGACCTCCTCGGCGGTCTCGCCCATGGAGAGCACGCCGTGGAGCTCCTTCATGCGGGGGTGGGTGAGCCGCCAGCCGAGCTTGGTGTCGAAGATCTCCTGGCCGTGGGGGAGTGCCTGGTCGGGCCGGGGGAGGACGAACGGGGCGCGGCTCATGGACTCGGAGCCGCCCGCGAGGACGATGTCGGCCTCGCCGGAGGCGATGGTGCGGGCGGCGGTGGTGACGGCTTCGAGGCCGGAGGCGCAGAGGCGGTTGAGGGTGGCGCCGGGGACGGTGTCGGGCAGTCCGGCGAGCAGGACGGCCATCCGGGCCACGTTCCGGTTGTCCTCGCCCGCCTGGTTGGCGGCGCCCCAGTAGACGTCGTCGACCCGGGCGGGGTCCAGGCCGGGCACGGCGTCGAGGACGGCGCGGACGGCGGTGGCGGCGAGGTCGTCGGGGCGTACGGAGGACAGCGCGCCGCGCAGGCGGCCGATCGGGGTGCGTCGGGCGGCGGCGAAGTACACGGGGCGCATGGTCACGGCTCCAGTGGGTCGGGGCGTATACCCCTGAAACTAGCAGCGCAAGTTTTGGGACTCCAGTCCCCCGTGACCGCTGTGCCCGCCCGTGTGTACGCCCGGACCCTCGGGGCACTCGCACACCGGGTGCGCGCACCCCGTCAAAAGCCGCCGCCCGGTCTCCCCCCTCCGGGCGGCGGTGCGGCGCGGCACCGCAGGCAGCCCCCGAACGTAGTCCGCACGCCCCACGAACGCAGCCCCCCGATCACACGGAAGGTGTCGCCATGAAGGCCGTCACTTGGCAGGGTCGCCGCAACGTCTCGGTGGAGACCGTCCCCGATCCGCGGATCCAGGAACCCACGGACGTCATCGTGCGCATCACCTCCACCGGCCTGTGCGGATCGGACCTGCACCTGTACGAGGTGCTCGGACCGTTCCTCGACCCCGGCGACATCCTCGGGCACGAGCCGATGGGGGTCGTGGTCGAGACGGGGCCCGAGGTGCGCAAGCTCGCTCCCGGCGACCGCGTCGTCGTGCCGTTCAACGTCTCCTGCGGCACCTGCATGATGTGCCGCGGCGGCCTGCACTCCCAGTGCGAGACGACGCAGGTCCACGCCCACGGCACGGGAGCCGCGCTGTTCGGCTACACCAAGCTGTACGGGCAGGTGCCCGGCGGTCAGGCCGAGTACCTGCGGGTGCCGTTCGGCGACACCCTCCCCATCAAGGTCCCCGAGGGCCCGGCGGACGACCGCTTCGTCTACCTCTCGGACGTCATGCCCACGGCGTGGCAGGCCGTCGAGTACGCGGACGTGCCCCCCGGCGGCACCCTCGCCGTCCTCGGCCTCGGCCCCATCGGCGACATGGCCGCCCGGATCGCCCTGCTGCGCGGGGCCGGTCTCGTCATCGGCCTCGACCCCGTCCCCGAACGGCGGGCGCGCGCCGAGGCCCGCGGCGTGCGGACCCTGGACCCGTGCGCGTCCGACGCCGACGCCCTCGAGCAGGTGCGCGACCTCACCGACGGACGCGGCCCCGACGCGGTCGTCGACGCCGTCGGCATGGAGGCCCACGGGGCCCCGGTCGCCCGAGGCCTCCACTCGCTGGTCGCCCACCTGCCGGACGCGATGGCCCGGGGCATGATGCGCCGCTTCGGCGTGGACCGGCTCACCGCGCTCCACCTGGCGGTGGACCTCGTGCGCCGCGGCGGCACCGTGTCGCTCTCCGGGGTGTACGGGGGAGCGGCCGACCCGATGCCGCTGCTCGCCATGTTCGACAAGCAGCTGACGCTCCGCATGGGGCAGGCGAACGTCCTGCGCTGGGTGGACAGCCTCCTGCCGCTCCTCACCGACGACGACCCGCTGGGCGTCGACGACTTCGCCACCCACCGCGTGCCGCTCACCGAGGCACCCACGGCGTACGAGATGTTCCAGACGAAGCGCGACGGCGCCGTGAAGATCCTGTTCACGCCGTGACGCGGAGCGCGTGACGCCGAGTGCTTCCGCTCGTCGGTCGTCAGCCCTCCACGCCCGTGGCGGAGTGCGGGGAGCCGACGGGCTTGGACTCCGGGGACCCCCGCTGGCGCAGGTAGACCGAGAGGATGGCCATCGCCGACACGGCCAGGAGCTCCGACTGCCAGTTCTGCAGCGACCGGTTCCAGAAGTCGGCGGACCCGACATAGGCGATCCAGTCGACGGGGGCCTGGAGCTGGCGCAGCCGGACGTCGTTGTACGCGGAAACGCCGGCCACCGACTGGGCGAACCAGGACAGGAAGAAGAGCACGGCCATGACCAGGCCCAGCGAGTGCGCGTACACCTTCTGGCGCCAGTCCTCGGCGCCCGCCCAGCGGGGCGAGTCCTCCTCGGAGTGGTCTCCCACCTTCTGGTCCCGGTCGCTCTCGCTTCCGGCGCGGTCGAGGGGCTTCGACTCGGGCGAGCCGCGCTGGAGGAGGTGCACGGTGCCGTAGACGTACAGGAAGAACTGGAGGAACTCCGACTGCCAGTTCTCCGTGACGTCCACGGCGAAGTCCGAGGACATCAGGTAGTCGCCGAGCCCGACCTGCTGGAGCCCCTCGACCGCGAGCTGCTCGTTGAACTCGGCGCGTCCGGCGACGGCCTGGGCGCCGAGGACGAGGAGGAAGGCCGCGCCGAAGACCAGGGTGAGGCTGTTCGAGCGCCAGAACCCGAGTCGGCCCGCGGGCTTCCCGCTCACCGTTGCATCGCCCCGATCGCGGTGAAGTAGGCGAGGCCGCCCAGAATGGTCAGCAGGCAGCCGATGAACACGGCCCTCATGCCGTCATCCTCCCTTCAGCGCGCACTGGAACGGCTCGTCCTCGCCCTGCGCGGAGCACCCCGCCGCGGTGACCTTCCACCCGTCGGCGAACTGGGACAGGAACAGCGTGTCGCCCTCGGTGCGCAGCAGCGCCTGCCGGCCGTACACGTCGATCCCGCGCGCCCCGCCGGCCGGCGGCAGGTCGAGCTCCTGCAGCGCCGGACCGCAGGGGCCCTTCGCGTCCTCCTCGACCTGTTCCCTGGTCTCGGGGGCGAGCAGCGCGCAGCCGGCCCGGAAGTCCCCGGCCGCCACCGCCTCGGTGAACCGCAGCCCCGCCCCGGAGGCGCCGTCCTCGCGGGCCGCGGACGCGCCGCAGCCGCACAGCAGAGCGGCGGCCAGCAGCATGCCGGCCGCGCGGGAGGTCACCGACATCATGGCCCCCACCCTGCACGCGACAGCCGTGCGGCCCCGCCACGCGGGGCCGCACGGTGCGCCGGTTTCACTCGATCGCGGACGTCCGGTCCGGCCGCTCCCCGGAGCCGCCGCGCGCGTCGCCGGAGCCCGCCGCGCCCTGCTCGGCTCCGGTGCTGAGCAGGCGGTGGAAGAAGGAGCGGTACTGCCGCAGGGCCGTGCGCAGCCGCTCCGTGTCGACGTCCTCGCCCTGCTGCCACTGGCCCTCCAGATTCCTGCGGTGGTCGGCGAAGGTCGCGGCGAGCTTCTGCATCACGTCGGCGACGAGGGAGTCGGCCGCGTGCACGGCCTCCCGCGGGTCGTCGACGAAAAGGCTCTGGATGTCGCGCCAGCGCGTCCGGAAATCCTCCTCGTCCCCGGCCGCCATCAGCCGCGGCGTCTCGTCGGCCGAGCCGCCGCCGGTCCCGCCGGAGCCGAAACCGCCGGTCCCGCCGGAGCCGAAACCGCCGGTCCCGCCGGAGCCGAAACCGCCGGTCCCGACGCCGACGCCCCCGTCACCGCTCGGGCCGCCGCCGCTCTCGGTCATGCCCCGGTCGCCGACCGCGCCACCGGCCCCCGTCGTGTCGCTGTCCGTCCCGGTTTCGGTGCCGTTCTCCCGCGGGGTGTCGCCCTCGCCGCTGGTGGCGATGCTCTCCCCGGGGTACGTCGGGGGCGCGTCGGACGCGCGGCCGAAACCGCCGTCCGTCCCGCGCCCGGTGTCCTGCGAGGACGAGCCGGTGGCGGCGATGTCCTCGGTCGACGAGCCTGACCCGGCCCGCCCCGGTGTGTCGTTGTCGTGCATGCCGCACCTCTCAGGACCGGCCGGAGCCGGAGCGGTTCCCGTCGGCCAGCAGTTCGTCGAAGAGGACCCGGTAGTGGATCATCGCGCCGCGCAACTGTTCGGTCGTGGCCCGGTGATCGGCGCTGAGGCGGTCGATCTCGTGCGCGGCGCGGTAGTGCTCCAGGGTGCGCCCGTGCTCGACGGACAGGTCCCGGGCCCGCTGCTCGAAGTCGTCCGTGGGGTAGCCCCGCTCGCGCATGAGGGCCGTCACCAGGCGGTCCGCGTCGTGCACCGAGGACTCGGGACGGTCCACGAACTGTTCCTGGACCCCCTGCCACTCGCGCGCGTAACGGTCCTTCAGCTCGGGCGGGAGCGGCCGGATGTCGAGCGAGTCGTGCCGCTTCTCACGGGCGTCGAGCTCCTGCTCGGCGGCCCTGCGGCTGCCCGTCTCGTCGACCGCGCGGTCGTATTCCGGGCCGAAGTTCTCCTGGAGCCGGCGCCGTCGGCGCCGCTGGAGGGCGACCGCCACCGCGATCAGGACGAGTACCACCGCGACCGGGATGACGATCGCGAGAATGGTTCCTGTGGACATGGACGACCCCCTTGCTCTGCGACGGGCCTCTGACTTGCGCGAGTGCCCGCCGTCGGGAAGGTGAAACCGTCCGGCCGGCGCCGGGCACGGCCTCCGAGGGGCGCGGCGCCGGGTGCGCTCGGTGGGCCGCGGCGCCGAACTCGGCGTGCTGCGAGCGCGGGGCGAAGTCGGGCTCTCCGGCGGGCGCCTCGCCGAGGAAACCGCGCCGGGCCTCGGCGCGTGCGTCGCCCAACAGAGCAGCCACGCCCTGCACTTCGTCCCCGGGCCGCGGCCGTGATCAGAGCGCGGCGAGCAGCCCGTCGAGCGGGGCCGACACGGAGCCGGGGGCGAGGGCGGCGACGAGGAGGTGACCGTAACGGATCTTCCGGCCCTTCTTCGTACCGAGAAAGCGCCGGAGCTGCTGGTGGCGGGTGCGCTGGTGCTGCGCGGGCTGGCGCAGGAACGTCTGCCAGGCCCGGAGGTCCCCCTCGGTGCGGACGATCTCCTCGACGGTGTCCGTGCCGAGCGCGCGGATGAGCTCGTCCTCCAGGTCGGCCGCGCAGACGAAGACGTCGTGGGACGACCCGCCCGCCCGTTCCAGGGCACGGTCGTAGTAGCCCTGCTCGCCGACGTCGCACAGCCCGGTCAGGCGCAGCCCGAGGCCGGCCGGACCGAGGAGGCCGGCGTAGCGGCCCACGTTCATCGCGCCACCCATCGGGATCACGCACACGCCCTCGGCGTCCAGGTCGCGGCCGCGGCGGGCGGTCAGGGTCTCGACGGCCGCGAGATCGCTGAGGCCCTCCAGGAGGACGGCCGTGCGCACCCCGAGCCGCGCCGCCAGCTCCGCGGCGGGCCCGCCGGCGCCGCCCGCCGCCCAGTCGGTGACCTCGTCCCGGAACGCCCGCATGTCCACCGTCGCCCTCGTCATGGGAGCGAGTCTGCACCCCTGGTGCCGTACGGGCACCTGAATTCCCGCGCCGGCCGGACGGCACGGCCCCGGGCCTTACTGTCGTGGAGTCGGTGAGGCCTCGTCACGGAATCGTGATGCCGGTGCCCCACCCTGGTGCTCGGTCCAGCGCGCACCGCGCTGCGAAGTCGGGGGGAACCACCACCATGAGCACCGTCCGCAGATCCGCCGTCGTCCTCGCCGCCCTGTCCACCCTGTCCGCCCTCGCCCTGACCGCCTGCGGTCCCGGCGGGGACGAGGCGTCCGGTGGTCCCGCGGCGCCCACCGCCGCGCCGCCGTCGACCGCGCGCCCGACGGCTCCCGCCACGCCGTCGCCCGCGCCCACCAAGCCCGCGCCGACCAAGTCCACCCCCGCGAAGCCCTCGAAGCCCGTGCCGGTGCCCACGGACGGCCCCCCGCTCGCTCTCTTCCCGTGCGCAACGGCGGACCTGACCTTCACCGCGAGCCTCGCCGAGCCCACCACCAGCAGCTATCTGCTGAAGATCACCAACAAGAGCGGTGTCACCTGCCGGGCCCTCGGGTACCCCGTGGTGACCTTCGGGGACCTGGACGACGCCGCCACGGAACGGGGTGAGGCGCCCGGGATCGAGGACGCGCTCACGCTGGCGCCGGGGCAGTCCGCGTACGCCGGGCTGATGGGAGGCGTGGACGACGGCACGGGCACGCGCGTCCACGCGATCGCGATGACCATGAACACCGAGTCGGACCTGGCGCAGGTGCCGCTCAGGGCGTCCACCCCGGGGCTCTACGTCTCACCCGGCCGGAACTCGGTCACCCCGTGGTACGGCAACGCGGAGGACGCCCTGAGCCTGTGACGCGTCCCGGCCGCTGGGCCGACGCGGTCCTCGGCGTGGACGCGGTCAGGAGACGCCCCGGGTGCGGAACTGCACGCTGATCCGGGGTCCGACCGCCCGCGTCGACTTCGGGATCGCGTGCTCCCAGGTCCGCTGGCAGGAGCCGCCCATCACGACCAGGTCGCCGTGGCCGAGCGCGAGGCGCAGGGTGGCCGCGCCGCCGCCCCGGGGGCGCAGCGCCAGGTCGCGCGGGTCTCCGACGGAGAGGATCGCGACCATGGTGTCCTCGGTGGCCGAGCGCCCGTTGCGGTCGCCGTGCCAGGCCACGCTGTCGCGGCCGTCGCGGTAGAGACAGAGACCGGCCGTGACGAAGGGTTCGCCCAGTTCGGGGGCGTAGTACGCGCTCAGGGCGGACCTGGCGGCGGTGAGGACCGGGTGCGGCAGCGGCTCCCCCTGCCCGTAGTGAGCGAGGAGCCGCGGCACGTCGACCTCGCGCTCGTACATCCGCCGCCGCTCGGCCCGCCAGGGGACACCCTCCGCCAAGGCCTCGAAGAGCGCGTCGGCGCCCGTGAGCCAGCCCGGCAGCAGATCGATCCAGGCGCCGCCGTCGAGCGGCCGCCGCTCGACGTCCCGCAGCGGCCGGAGGCGGGGCTCCTCGCCCTGGTCGAACAGCGAGGCCTGGAGATGTGCGTGCATGGTCCCAGCCTAAACGAAAAACCGAACAGATGAGCGAATGAATCGGGGGCCGCGTCCATCGGGTCGCGCACCTGGCTTCGTCGGTGCCCGGCGACCCCCTCGCCCACCCCTCGCCGGGCCCGGGGCGTCAGCGTGGATCCGGCAGGGTGACGTGGCGGCCACCGCAGGTCCCCCGGGAACCCGTGGCCGGTTCACGGTGGGTCCGGAGGAGGGGCGGTGCCGTGCCAGGCGAGCCGGGGCGTTCCGCCCCGCTCCTGCATGGCCGAAAACTCGCTGGTCACGCTCTTAAACACCGCTTCGCACAAGATCACCGCATCGAGGTAAAGCCCTCGGGCTCGACGCGAACCACGGGTCCGGCGACCGCTACTGTTCCACCGGATCTGACGGATTCCCTGAGTTTCACCCCCTATCTCACCTTTCATCCCTTTGGCGTATTCGTGCGCCGAACGTCACCCCCCACCAAGGAGTGCGCCCCCGATGAGCGTCGACACCAGCCCGGAAGCCCAGGCGGCACTTGTCCAGCAGTCCCTGAGCACCGCGGCCGCCCGCAAGCTCGCCAGCACGACCAAGTCCGCCCCGCAGATGCAGGAGATCACCTCCCGCTGGCTGCTGCGGATGCTCCCCTGGGTCGAGACCAAGGGCGGTACCTACCGCGTCAACCGTCGCCTCAGCTACACCGTCGGCGACGGGCGCGTGGAGTTCGTCCAGGACGGTGCCAGCGTCCGGGTGATCCCCCGCGAGCTCGGCGAACTCGCCCTCCTGCGAGGCTTCGAGGACGACGAGGTGCTCCACGCGCTCGCCGACCGCTGTCAGCAGCGCGACTTCGAGCCCGGCGAGATCCTCGTCCAGCGCGGCGCCCCCGCCGGCGAGATCCACCTCATCGCGCACGGCCGCGTGAGCCAGAACTCCCTCGGCCCGTACGACAACGACGTCGCCGTCGCGATCCTCGCGGACGGCGACCGCTTCGGCGAGAACGCCCTCCTGGACGCCGACGCCACGTGGGACTACACCGCCACCGCCGAGACCTCCGGCACCCTCCTCACCCTCTCCCGCGCCGACTTCTCCGCGATCATGGCCACCTCGCCGGCCCTCCAGGCCCACATCGAGGCGTTCAGCGCGCTCCCGGACCAGCGGCAGAACAAGCACGGCGAGGCCGAGATCGCCATGTCGGCCGGCCACGTCGGCGAGGCCGTGCTCCCCGGCGCCTTCGTCGACTACGAGCTGAACCCGCGCGAGTACGAACTCTCCGTCGCACAGACCGTCCTGAAGGTCCACACCCGGGTCGCCGACCTCTACAACGGCCCGATGAACCAGACGGAGGAGCAGCTCAGGCTCACCATCGAGGCGCTGCGCGAGCGCCAGGAGCACGAGCTCATCAACAACCGCGAGTTCGGCCTGCTCCACAACGCCGACTTCAAGCAGCGGATCCAGACCCACTCCGGCCCGCCCACCCCGGACGACATGGACGAGCTGCTCTGCCGCCGCCGCGGCACCAAGCTCTTCCTCGCCCACCCCCGCACCATCGCGGCCATCGGGCGCGAGTTCAACGCCCGGGGCCTCTACCCGGACCACGTCGACCTCGGCGGGCAGGCCGTCCCCGCCTGGCGCGGCGTGCCGATCCTCCCCTGCAACAAGATCCCGATCACCAAGGAGCAGACCAGCTCCATCATCGCCATGCGTACCGGCGAGGAGAACCAGGGGGTGATCGGCCTGCGTCAGACGGGCCTCCCGGAGGAGTACGAGCCGGGGCTCTCCGTGCGCTTCATGGGCATCAGCGAGCAGGCGATCATGTCCTACCTCGTGACCACCTACTACTCCGCCGCCGTCCTCGTCCCCGACGCGCTCGGCGTGATGGAGAACGTGCAGATCGCGCGCAGGAGCGCCTGACCGGCGTCCCGCCGGTCAGGCCGGACCGGCGGGGCTCCCTCTCCCCGCGCGTGACCGTCACCCACCTCAGCAAGGAGCCACGGATGCCCGAGCCCGGGCTTTCCCCCCTGCAGTCGAGCCTGCCCGATGCCGCGGCCCGCTTCGGTGCGCACGTCCTCGCCACCGCGGCGAGCACCGGCACGCAGACCGGCACGGACACCGTCACGGACACCGCGGCTCCGGGCGGGGAGGGCGCCGCCGCCCTCCCCGCCGGGCCCGTCGCGGCCGCCAGGCCCGGAGTCCTGCCGGGGCCGCCCTCCCACCCGTTCACCGCGCCCGTCACCGCCGCACCGGCGGCGCCCGTCACGCCCGCCCCTCCCACCACGCCCCCCACCACGCCCCCCGTCACACCCCCCGCCGACCCCCGGGCCGCCGCCGTCGAGCGGCTGCTGCGCGGGCCGAGCGGACTCGGGACGGCGGCCCTCTCCCTCGCCCGGCCCCCCGAGGCGCAGCCCGTGCCGGAGGCCGTACCGGAGGCCGTACCGGGCCCGGCCGGGACCGCCGCCCCGGACGCCTCGCCCGACGCCTCCCCGGCCGAGGGGCGGCCGATCCCCGGGCTCTACTACCACCCCGTCGCCGACCCCGACCCCGTCCGGGTGGCAGAGGTCAGCCGCAGGATCAAGGACTGGGCCGTCGACGAGATCCAGCTCTTCCCCGAGGAGTGGGAGGGCGAGTTCGACGGGTTCTCCGTCGGGCGCTACATGGTGGCCTGCCACCCCGACGCGCCCACGGTCGACCACCTGATGCTCGCCACCCGGCTGATGGTCGCCGAGAACGCGGTCGACGACTGCTACTGCGAGGACCACGGCGGCTCGCCCGTCGGCCTCGGCGGACGGCTGCTCCTCGCCCACACCGCGCTCGACCACCTCCACACCACCGAGGAGTACGCACCGGCCTGGCTGGAGTCCCTCGGCTCGGACGCCCCCCGGCGCGCCTACCGCTCCGCCATGGAGTACTTCGTACGGGAGTCGACCCCCTCGCAGGCCGACCGCTTCCGGCACGACATGGCCCGGCTGCACATGGGCTACCTCGCGGAGGCGGCCTGGGCCGAGACCGACCACGTACCGGAGGTGTGGGAGTACCTGGCGATGCGCCAGTTCAACAACTTCCGCCCCTGCCCCACCATCACCGACGCCGTCGGCGGTTACGAGCTCCCCGCCGACCTGCACGCCCAGCCGGCCATGCAGCGGGTCATCGCGCTCGCCGGCAACGCGACGACCATCGTCAACGACCTGTACTCCTACACCAAGGAACTCGCGAGCCCCGGGAAGCACCTCAACCTCCCCGTGGTGATCGCCGAACGCGAGGGCCTCTCCGAGCGCGACGCCTACCTGAAGGCGGTCGAGGTCCACAACGACCTCATGCGCGCCTTCGAGTCAGCCGCCGCCGACCTGGCCGCAGCCTGTCCCGTCCCGACCGTCCTGCGCTTCCTGCGCGGGGTGGCCGCCTGGGTCGACGGCAACCACTACTGGCACCAGACCAACACGTACCGCTACAGCCTGCCCGATTTCTGGTAAGAACGGATTCATCTGTGACCAACACCGAGCTCCCCACCGTCAACGGCACCTCCGCGTTCGTCCCCGGCCCGGCCACGCCGTACCAGGGAGACATCGCCCGTTACTGGAACGCCGAGGCCAGGCCCGTGAACCTGCGTCTCGGTGATGTCGACGGGCTGTACCACCACCACTACGGCATCGGCGCCGTCGACCACGCCGCCCTCGGGGACGTCGAGGACAGCGCGTACGAGAAGAAGCTCATCGAGGAGCTGCACCGCCTGGAGTCCGCACAGGCCGAGGTCCTCCTCGACCACCTCGGCCCCATCGGGCGCGAGGACACGCTCGTCGACGCCGGCTGCGGCCGCGGCGGTTCGAGCGTCATGGCCCACCAGCGCTTCGGCTGCAAGGTCGAGGGCGTGACCCTCTCCTCCACGCAGGCCGAGTTCGGCAACCGGCGCGCCCAGGAGCTGGGCATCGCGGACCACGTCCGCGCCCGGGTCTGCAACATGCTCGACACGCCGTTCGAGAAGGGCAGCATCGCCGCCTCCTGGAACAACGAGTCGAGCATGTACGTCGACCTCGACGACCTGTTCGCCGAGCACTCCCGCTTCCTGAAGGTCGGCGGCCGCTACGTCACGATCACCGGCTGCTGGAACCCGAAGTACGGCCAGCCCTCGAAGTGGGTGTCGCAGATCAACGCGCACTTCGAGTGCAACATCCACTCGCGCCGCGAGTACCTCCGCGCCATGGCCGACAACCGCCTCGTCCCGCAGGCCGTCATCGACCTGACCCCGGACACCCTGCCCTACTGGGAGCTGCGGGCCACGTCGTCGCTGGTCACCGGCATCGAGGAGGCGTTCATCGAGTCGTACAAGGACGGCTCGTTCCAGTACGTCCTGATCGCCGCCGACCGCGTCTGATCCGGAAGGGGCCCGGCAAGGACCCGGCAAGGCCCCGGCAGGGGTTCGGCAGGCGGAAGGGGCCGCGCCCGTCGTCCGACGGGCCCGGCCCCTGCGCTCCGTCGTCCGCCGTCACCCGGAGACGTACGCCGCCAGGTGCTCGCCGGTCAGGGTGGAGCGGTCGGCGACCAGGTCGGCGGGCGTGCCCTCGAAGACGATCCGCCCGCCGTCGTGACCGGCCCCGGGCCCGAGGTCGACGATCCAGTCGGCGTGCGCCATCACCGCCGGATGGTGCTCGATGACGATGACGGACTTGCCCGCGTCGACGAGCCGGTCGAGCAGGGCCAGCAACTGCTCGACGTCGGCGAGGTGGAGTCCCGTCGTCGGTTCGTCGAGGACGTACACCCCGCCCTTCTCGCCCATGTGCGTGGCCAGCTTCAGCCGCTGCCGCTCGCCGCCGGAGAGCGTCGTCAGCGGCTGCCCGAGGCTGAGGTAGCCGAGTCCCACGTCGGAGAGCCGCTCCAGGACGCGGTGGGCGGCCGGCGTGGCCGCCTCCCCCGAGGCGAAGAACTCCAGCGCCTCGGTCACCGGCATCGCGAGGACCTCGCTGATGTCCCGGCCGCCGAGCCGGTACTCCAGGACCGAGGCGTCGAAGCGCCGCCCCTCGCAGTCCTCGCAGGGCGAGGAGACCCCCGCCATCATCGCCAGGTCGGTGTAGATGACGCCCGCGCCGTTGCAGGTCGGGCAGGCGCCCTCCGAATTCGCGCTGAACAGCGCCGGCTTGACGCCGTTGGCCTTCGCGAACGCCTTGCGGATCGGGTCGAGCAACCCGGTGTACGTCGCGGGGTTGCTGCGCCGCGAGCCGCGGATCGGGGCCTGGTCGACCGCGACCACCCCCTCCTCGGCCGGGATCGACCCGTGGATGAGCGAACTCTTGCCGGAGCCCGCCACCCCGGTGACCACGCACAGCACCCCGAGCGGGATGTCGACGTCGACGTTCCGGAGGTTGTGCGCGTCGGCGCCCCGGATCTCCAGGGAGCCGGTGGGCGTGCGCACCGACTCCTTGAGGCCCGCCCGGTCGTCGAGGTGGCGGCCGGTGACCGTGTCGCCCGCCCGCAGCCCGTCCACGGTGCCCTCGAAGCAGACGGTGCCGCCCGCCGTACCCGCGCCGGGGCCCAGGTCGACGACGTGGTCGGCGATGGCGATCGTCTGCGGCTTGTGCTCGACGACGAGGACGGTGTTGCCCTTGTCGCGCAGGCGCACGAGGAGGTCGTTCATGCGGCTGATGTCGTGCGGGTGCAGGCCCGACGTCGGCTCGTCGAAGACGTACGTCGTGTCCGTGAGGGAGGAGCCGAGGTGGCGGATCATCTTGACGCGCTGGGCCTCGCCGCCCGAGAGGGTCCCGGCCGGGCGGTCGAGCGACAGGTAGCCGAGGCCGATCTCCACGAACGAGTCGAGGGTGTGCAGCAGCTTGGCGAGCAGCGGCGCCACCGACGGCTCGTCGAGGCCGCGCACCCACTCCGCCAGGTCGCTGATCTGCATCGCGCAGGCGTCGGCGATGCTGATCCGCTTGATCTTCGACGTCCGGGCGGCCTCGGCCAGCCGGGTGCCGTCGCAGTCGGGGCACGTGGTGAAGGTGACGGCCCGCTCCACGAACTCCCTGATGTGCGGCTGCATGCCCTCCTTGTCCTTGGAGAGCATTGACTTCTGGATGCGCGGGATCAGGCCCTCGTAGGTCATGTTGATCCCGGCGATCTTCATCCGGGTCGGCTCGTGGTGCAGGAAGTCGTGCAGCTCCCGCTTGGTGAACCGGCGGATCGGCTTGTCCGGGTCGAAGAAGCCCGACTCCGCGTAGAGCCGGGCGTTCCAGCCGCCGCCCTTGTAGCCGGGGACGGTGATCGCGCCCTCGTTGAGCGAGAGGGAGTCGTCGTACAGCTGGGCGAGGTCCAGGTCCGAGACGGTGCCGCGGCCCTCGCAGCGCGGGCACATCCCGCCGGTGCGCTGGAAGGTCGCCTTCACCGCCTTCTTGTTGCCGCGCTCGACGGTGATCGCGCCGCTCGCCCGCACCGACGGCACGTTGAAGGCGTAGGCGCTCGGCGGCCCGATCCGCGGCTTGCCGAGCCGGCTGAAGAGGATGCGCAGCATCGCGTTGGCGTCGGTGGCCGTGCCGACGGTGGAGCGGGGGTCGGCGCCCATCCGCTGCTGGTCCACGATGATCGCGGTCGTCAGGCCCTCGAGGACGTCGACGTCGGGGCGGGCCAGGGTCGGCATGAAGCCCTGGACGAAGGCGCTGTACGTCTCGTTGATCAGCCGCTGCGACTCGGCGGCGATCGTGTCGAACACCAGGGAGCTCTTGCCCGAGCCGGACACCCCGGTGAACACCGTCAGGCGCCGCTTCGGGATCTCGATGCTGACGTCCCTCAGGTTGTTCTCGCGTGCGCCGTGCACACGGATCAGGTCGTGGCTGTCGGCGACGTGCGACGCGGACGCGTGGGCGTCCGTCCTCCTGGCCTTGCTCATCGTCTCTCCCCGGGGCGGTCGGCCGGGCCGCGGGCCCGGCGCTCTCCGGCCGAAGCGTAGGCGATGGGCACCGGCGGACCGGTGACGCGCCCGAGGGCGTGGCGGAAACGGCCCCTCCTGCCGGCCCGGCCGCGGCCCCCCGCCGGTCGGGCCGCGGCCCCTCCGCCCCGCCCGTGACCTCCTACCGGCCCTGCCGTGCGGCGGCCCGGCCCGAGAGCCAACCGACGAGCTCCGTGGGGCGGTTGGTGATGACGCCGTCCACGCCGAGGGCGTCGAGCTCCTGCCAGCGGGCCGCGCGGTCCACCGTCCAGACGTTCACGGCCACCCCGGCGGCGTGCAGCTCGGCCACCGCCGCCGGGCGGGCCGCCAGGCCACGGTCCGAGACGTTGTACGCCGTGAGGTGCAGCTCCCGCGCGACGGCGACCGGGTCCGCGTCGAGGGCGTCGCGCAGCAGCCCGAGGGGGAGTTCCGGGGCGACCTCGCGGACGTACCGGAGCGTGGTGGGGTCGAAGCTCTGCACGAAGACCCGGGACTCCATGCGGTGGGCGCGGACCTCCCGGACGACGCGGGCCACCTCGGCGCGCGTGTGCGGCCCCTTGAGCTCCAGGAGGAGCCGGCCGCCGCGCGCCCGCAGGTCGTCGAGCTGGGCGGCCAGGGTGGGGACGCGGACGCCGGCGAAGGCCGGGGCGAACCAGGACCCGGCGTCGAGCGCGTCGATCCGGGCGGCCGTCAGGGACCTGATGGGGCCCGTCCCGTCCGTCGTACGGTCGACGGTGGCGTCGTGCAGGACGTACGGCACGCCGTCCTGGCTGGGCTGTACGTCGTTCTCGATCCAGGTCGCGCCGCCCCGGCGGGCCACCTCGTCGGAGACCAGGGTGTTCTCGGGCGCCGCGGAGGAGGCGCCGCGGTGGGCGATCACCGTCAACGGCGCCCCGGCCGGGCGGAGGTAGGAGCGCGCGGCGGGTGGACCGGCCGCGTGCGGGGTCGAGGTCGCGGGCCGGGGCTGGTAGCCGACGGGCTCGACGGAGAGGGACGGCGGGGCGGCCAGGACCAGCGCGGAGGCCAGGGCCGTGGCGCCGAGGCCGAGGGGGCGGAGACGGCGGGCCCAAGGGGCGGGAGACGGAACGTCGTTCATGAACGGCGAGCTTAGGGACGGAGCGTGACGAAGCCGCTACTCCACACCGCACGGCACGTGACGAGTCGGCGAAGTCGGCGAAGTCGGTGAAGGCGGCGAAGAGGCGCGACGCGCCGCCGAGCCCCTCGGCGTTGCGCACCGGTCTGCGGCATCGTGGAACGGTGCCCGGAGCCGTGCCGTCGGGGGACGACGGCCGGGCGGAGACCAGGGGGACTCATGGACACCAGTACGACACGGAGACCCGGCGGCGACGGGGCGGCCGCCCGCGCGGGACAGGGACGCGGCCGGGGCGTCGTGGAAGGGGCGTTCGCGCTCCTCGACGCCCTGCGCAGGCACGGGGACGAGGCGGGGGTGACCGAACTGGCCCTGAGCTGCGGCGTCCCCAAGGGAAGCGTGCACCGGCTCCTCGACCAGCTCGTCGCCGTCGGCGCCGTCGAACGCCGAGGCTCCCGCTACCGCGTCGGGCCCCAGCTGTACCGGCTGGGCCAGGCCTGGGAGCCCCACCCCGGGCTGCGGCCCGCCGCCTGGCTGCCGCTCCAGCGGCTGCGGGCCGCCACCGGGGCGAGCGTCGTCCTCGCGGTCCTGCGCGAGGACATGGCGATCACCGTCGGCTCGGTCCCCGGGGAGCTGGAGCCGCTGGTCCCCGTGCGGGACGGCACCTCCTTCCACCTCGACACCGCCGCGGGCCGGGCGCTGCGCGGGCCGCTGCGGGGCGGCCCCGTCTTCGACCGCGAGGACGTGATGGAGGGCGTGTGCTGCGCGGCGCTGCCCGTCCGCGCCCCCGACGGCCGCACCGTCGCCGGGCTCGCCGCCATGGTCCCGGCCGGGCGCCGCCTGGAGGCCGTCGCCCAGGCGGTGGCGGAGGCGGGCGCCGCGATCACCCGCGCGCTCGGCCGGGGCGTCCCGCGCGCGCACGTGCCGCCCGCCGCGCTCGTGCTCTGACCCCGCCGCGCCTGCCCGGTCCGCCCCGCCCGCCGCGCTCGGGCGGGCGCCGTTCCGTCCAGCGGAACGCGCGTAGAACCGGACGGCCCGTGCCGGGCACAGTAGGTGTCGTGCCGGGGGGAAACGGCACACGGCCCGCCGGAAGGGCGGGCCGGAACACCGGAACAACCGTCACGCGAGTGACCCGATTGTGGGGGGACACCACATGCGCAAGAACCGCGCCGCCCGACTGGCCGCCACCGCTCTGCTCGGACTCGGCAGCATCGGCCTCTTCGCCGGCACCGCCCAGGCCGAGCCGATCGACTACGTGAAGATCGAGCTGTTCGAGCTGCACTGCCAGCAGAACAGCGAGGGCGACCACGACGAGGCCTACCTGAAGATCACCGACGCCAACGGCAACGCCGTCAAGGTCTGGCCGGGCAACGGCATCAGCTACCAGACGATGGGCTCCGGCTACATCCGCTCCATGGCCGACGGCAACGGCAACGCGGCCCTCATCCTCGGCAAGCAGCAGGCCCGCACCCTGACCCTCTGGGACAAGGACACCTTCGGCGGCGACGACAAGCTCGGCTCCACGCTCGTCACCGGCACCGAGGTCGGCGCCGAGACGCAGTGGCGCACGGTCGAGGGCTCCGGCGGCGTGTACGTCATCGGCTACCGGGTCATCGACATCTGATCGACCGTCATCACCTGACGCGACGCGGGGCCCGTGCCGGACGAACCGGCACGGGCCCCGCTCGCTCGCTCCCGCGTCGTCGGGCGCCGATCGACGTCAGTCGACGTCATCCCATGTCGGCCGGTGTCAGTCGGCGTCCGGCGCGTGCAGCTCGCCCGAGCGCGCCACCCGCGCGTACCAGCGGGCACTCGACTTCGGCGTGCGCTCCAGCGTGTCGTAGTCGACCCGCACCGCGCCGAAGCGCTTCGCATAGCCGTACGACCACTCGAAGTTGTCGAGCAGCGACCACAGGAAGTAGCCGCGGACGTCGACCCCGTCCGCCATCGCCCGGTGCACCGCCTCCAGGTGCGCGTGCACGTACGCCGTCCGCTCCGGGTCGTGGACCGAGCCGTCCTCGGCCACCACGTCCTCGTACGCAGCGCCGTTCTCGCTGATCACCAGCGGGAGTTCGGGGTACGCGGCGGACACCCGGGTCAGCAGGTCGTACAGCGCGCTCGGGTCGACCGCCCAACCCATCGCCGTCGGCTCGCCCGGCCCCCGGTGGAAGGCGACCCGGTCGGCACCCGGCCACGGCGAGAACGCGCTGTTCCCGTGCCCGTCGTCCTGCGGCTTCTCCGCGCCCTCCTCGACCTCCGAGACGACCGTCGGCGTGTAGTAGTTGATCGCGAGCAGGTCCAGCGGCTGGTGCGCCGCGGCCACGTCGCCGTCCCGCACGAAGGACCAGTCCGTCAGCTGCGCGGTGTCCGCGAACAGGTCCTCCGGGTAGGCGCCCTCCAGCATCGGGCCCAGCCAGATCCGGTTGCCGACGGCGTCGATCCTGCGGGCCGCGTCCCGGTCCGCCGCCGAGCCGGTGAGCGGCCGCACCTCGTGCAGGTTGAGCGAGACGCACAGCTGACGGTCCGTCGGCAGAGCCGCCCGGAGCGCCTGCACGGCCAGGCCGTGGCCGAGGTTCAGGTGGTGCGCGGCGCGCAGGGCGGCGACCGGGTCGGTGCGGCCGGGGGCGTGCACGCCGGAGCCGTACCCCAGGAAGGCGCTGCACCAGGGTTCGTTGAGCGTCGTCCACCGCTTCACGCGGTCGCCGAGGGCGTCGGCGACGATGCCCGCGTACTCGGCGAACCGCTCCGCGGTCGAGCGGGCCGGCCAGCCGCCCGCGTCCTCCAGGTCCTGCGGCAGGTCCCAGTGGTAGAGGGTCAGGGACGGCTCGATCCCGGCGGCGAGCAGCTCGTCGACGAGCGCCCGGTAGAAGTCCAGGCCCTTCTGGACGGCCGGGCCGCGCCCGGTGGGCTGGACCCGGGACCAGGAGACGGAGAACCGGTAGGCGTTGAGGCCGAGTTCGGACATGATGCCGACGTCCTCGCGGAACCGGTGGTAGTGGTCCACGGCGACGTCACCGGTGTGGCCCTCGAAGACCTTGCCGGGCGTGTGCGAGAAGGTGTCCCAGATGGACGGGGTGCGGCCGTCCTCCCGGGCCGCTCCCTCGATCTGGTACGCGGCGGTGGCGGCGCCCCAGAGGAAGTCGGGCGGGAACGAACGGGTGGCGGTGAGCGGCCGGGTATCGGACGCGGTCATAGGGGGGCGCTCCCAACGAGGAGTACGGTTCGGTACGTTCGGGTGATGCGGTACGGGGCGGGGCGCGGGGCCCGTCAGCTCTTGACGGCGCCGGCCGTGATGCCGCCCACGATGTGCTTGCCCAGGAAGGCGAAGACCAGCAGCAGGGGCACGGTGGAGATGAGGGCGCCGGTCAGCACGATCGCGTGGTCCACGGTGTGGTTGCCCGCGCCGAGTCCGGCGAGCGCGACCTGGAGGGTGGGGTTGCCGTCCGGGGTGAGCGCGATGAACGGCCAGAAGAAGTCGTTCCACGCCTGGACGAAGACCAGCATGCCGAGTACGGCCATGGCGGGCCTGGCCACCGGGAAGACCACGTGCCAGATGATCCGCAGGCTGTGCGCCCCGTCCATCCGGGCCGCCTCCACCAGCTCCACCGGCAGCGCCTCCACGAGGAACTGCCGCATGAAGAACACGCCGAAGGCGGCGACGAGCGAGGGCAGCACGACCGACTGGAGCTGGTCGAACCAGCCGAGGTCGGTGATGATCTGGTACAGCGGGATGACGCTGAGCTGCGGCGGGATCGTCATCGTGGCGACGACGAGGGAGAGCAGCATGCCGCGCCCCCGGAAGGGCAGCTTGGCGAAGGCGAAGCCGGCGAGCGTGGAGAAGAGGACGGTGGACAGGGCCACCAGGCTCGCCACGATCGTCGTGTTGATCAGCGCCTCGCCCATGTCGACCTGGTTCCAGGCGAAGGTGAGGTTGTCCAGGAGCCGGTTGCCGGGCAGCAGCGGCGCCGGGGCCTCCACGACCCGCTCGCCGGTGTGCGAGGCGGCGACCACGTTCCAGTACAGCGGGAAGAGCGAGAGGAACGCGGCGACGGCCAGCAGCACATAGGTCAGCGGGCCGGCGTGGTGCTGCCGGCCGGCCGTCTGGCGGAACCGGCGGCCCGGCCTGACCGCCGGCGCGGTGCCGGCCGCGGCCGTGGTCTCGATGGGGGTCGTGTCGAGTGTGCGGGCCATGCGTCAGTCCCCCAGCTTCTTGCGGTTGTGGCGGGACAGGAGCGCCTGGACGCCGCCGATCAGGAGCAGGAGCAGCAGCATGACCCAGGCGATGGCGGACGCCTGGCCCAGCGCGCCGGTGATCCACCCCTTCTCGTACATCAGCAGGCTCAGCGTCTGGAACTGGTTGCCGCTGCCGCCGCTGATGCCGACGCTGCCGCCGAAGAGCATCGGCTCGCCGAACAGCTGGGTGGCGCCGATCGTGGAGACGATGATCGTGAAGAAGATCGTCGGCCGGATGGAGGGGATGGTGACGCTGATGAACTGGCGCCAGCGCGAGGCCCCGTCGAGGGAGGCCGCCTCGTACAGGTCCTGGGGCACCGCCTGCATGGCGGCGAGGTAGATCAAGGCGTTGTAGCCGGTCCAGCGCCAGGTGACGATGACGGAGATCGCGATCTGCGCCGGCCACTTGGACGACTCCCAGCTGATCGGGTCGACGCCGAACCAGCCGAGCAGGCCGTTGATCATCCCGTAGTCGGTGTTGAACAGCTGGGCGAAGACCAGGGTCGCCGCCGCGATCGAGGTGGCGTACGGGGCGAGGATCGCGACCCGGAAGAAGCCGCGGCCGCGGAGCCTGTAGTTGAGCAGGTGCGCGAGGCCGAGGGCCATCAGCAGCTGCGGAACGGTCGAGATCACCCCGATGGTGAAGGTGTTGAAGAGCGCGTTCCAGAAGAACTCGCTGGTGGCGAGGTCGGTGTAGTTCTCCAGGCCCTTCCACGTCGGGTCGCCGCCGAGCTCGACGCGGTTGAGGGAGAGCCAGCCGGTGTAGATCAGCGGGAAGAGGCCGAAGGCGGCGAAGGTGAGGAAGAAGGGGGCGATGAAGACGTACGGGATCGCCTTGATGTCCCAGCGGTACAGGGTGCTGCGCCAGCCGCCCGGGGCGGCACGGCGGCCGCGGGGGCGGCCGGCGGGGGAGGGCGGTGCGGCGGGCGGCGGGGAGCCGTCCCGCTTCGCCCGAACGGAGGTGGCCACGGGGGCGTCCTTCCAGGTCGATGCGTGCGGTGATGCGGACGATGCCGGTCCGCCGCCCGCAGGCGGCGGCGGACCGGCAGGCGCCCCCCGCTACTGGTCGATCTTGTCGTCGACCAGCTTCTTGACGTTCTCCCAGGCCTTGGCCGGGTCGGTGCCGCGCTGCTCGATGTCGAGGATGCCGTTGTCGGTGAGGAAGGTCTTCACCTGGCCGTCGTAGCGGCTGATCGTGGCGGGCGTGATGCCGGCCGCGGCGGAGGAGAAGATCTTGCCGACGGGCGTGTCACCGAAGTACGGCAGCTTCGCGTCCTGCACGGCGGACGAGGCGAGCGTGTCCTTGGACGAGGGGATGTTGCCGTTGACCGCGAAGACCTTCGCGTGCTGCTCGGGAGCGGTCAGCCAGGCGGCGAGTGCGGCGGCTTCCTTGGTGTGCTTGCCGGCCTTCGGCACGGCGAGGAAGGAGCCGCCCCAGTTGCCGGCGACGGGCGGTGCGGCGATGTCCCACTTGCCCTGGTTGGCGGGGCCCGCCTGGTCCTTGATGATGCCGGTCATCCAGCTCGGGCAGGCGACGGTGGCGAACTTCGAGTTCTTGAAGGCCGCGTTCCAGGTGCCCTTCTCGTCGAACTGGCGCAGCTTGGCGGTGAGGCCGCCCTGGGCCGCCTTGACGGCGGTCTCCCAGGCCTTCTTCACACCGGGGCTGTTCTCCCAGTCGAGTTCGCCGCCGGCGTTGGCGTACTGGACGGGGTCGCTGGAGACGACGGCGTTGAAGAGGCCGCTCGCGGAGTCGTGGAAGGCGGTGCCCGCGGGGGCGGCCGCCTTGTACTTCTCGCCGGTCGCGATGAACTTCGCCCAGTCGCCGGTCCAGAGCTTGGCGACCTCCTCGCGCTCGGTGGGGAGCTTGGCCTTGGCGAAGAGTTCCTTGTTGTAGCAGATGGCCATGGGGCCGATGTCGGTGCCGAGGGCGATGACCTTGCCGTCGCCGGTGGTCGCCTGCTTGACCTTCCAGTCGAGGAAGTCGCCGATGTTCGCGCCGCCCTCCTTGCCGAGGTCGACCCACTTGTTCGCCATCGCGGGGCCGGTGGCCTCGGCGATGTAACCGACCTCGACGGCCTGGATGTCGGCGACGCCGCTGTTCTGGGCGAGGCGCAGCTTCAGCGTGTCCCAGTACTTCTGGCCGTCCGAGACGTTCGACTCCTCGATCTTGATGTTCGGGTGGAGCCGCTCGTACTCGGCGTACAGCTTCGCGCCGGTCTTGTTGTCGTAACCGAAGGAACCGAAGGTCCCGATCCGCAGCGTGATCTTCTCGCCGGCCTTGGTGCCCTTGTCGCCGCCGTTGTCGTCGTCGCTGCCGCATCCGGTGAGCAGGACCGTGCCGGTCACGACGGCGGCGACCGCCGCGATCGCCGCCCGGCGTCCGCGTCTGCTGCTGGAAGTGCGCATGCCACTCTCCTCGTCCAAAAGGTGGTGCCCGCCCCGCGCCAAGAGGTCGGCCGGTTGCGCGCGGCTCGGCGGAGGTCCCGCCCGTCCTCGATGCGGGGCTTGTCGCGTCCCTGATGGGAGCGCTCCCACGTCGTTGCCGGAAGGTTGCCGCCGGGCGGGTGCGGGTGTCAAGACGTGAACACGGATTCGTTACCGGAAGGTTCTACGGGGGTTTCGCGGCTCACTGTGCGGGCGGCCGCGTCATCTCCTGAACGCACGCGCGTGGCGTCGGGGCGGGAGAGTGGACTAGGGTGGGAGCGCTCCCATACCTGGCCGTGGCCACGGCGTGAACCCGCCGCCCCGCCCGCCGGACCGGAGAGCGGTACATCGGTCCCACGAGGGGAGTTCGGGAGTTGTGAGCGGACGGCAGAGCGGGAGACCCACCCTGGAGCAGGTCGCTGCCCGCGCCGGGGTCGGCCGGGGCACGGTCTCCCGGGTGATCAACGGCTCTCCCCGGGTGAGCGACCAGGCCAGGGCTGCCGTCGCCAGGGCCGTCGCCGAGCTCGGCTACGTCCCGAACCAGGCCGCCCGCGCCCTGGCAGGCAGCCGTACCGGAGCGATCGCGCTCGTCATCCCCGAGGCCGAGGCACGGCTCTTCGCCGAGCCCTACTTCCTCGACCTCATCCGCGGGGTCGGCGCCGAACTCGCCGAGACGGACACGCAGTTGCTCCTCACCCTGGTGCGCAGCCCCCAGGAGCGCCAGCGCTTCGAGCAGTACCTCGCGGCCCAGCGCGTCGACGGGGTCCTCCTCGCCTCGGTGCACGGCGACGACCCGCTGCCGGACCGGATCCGCGAACTGGGCATCCCCGTCGTCATGAACGGCCGCCGCTCGGAGGCCGAGCCCGTGCCGTACGTCGACTCGGACAACATCGGGGCGGGGCGGGCCGCCGTCGCCCACCTCGTGGGGCGCGGCCGCGGCCGGATCGCCACCGTCACGGGACCGCTCGACATGTACGTGGCCAGGGCCAGGCTCGGGGGCTACATGGCGGGACTCGCCGAGGCCGGGCGGATCCCCGACGAGTCGCTCGTCTCCGCGGGCGACTTCACCGAGGAGGGCGGCCGCGCGGCGATGCGGCTCCTGCTCGACCGCAGGCCCGACCTGGACGCCGTCTTCGTCGCCTCCGACGTCATGGCGGCCGGGGCGCGCGCGGCCCTGCGCGAGGCGGGCCGCCGGGTCCCGGACGACGTGGCCCTGGTGGGCGTCGACGACTCCCCGGTGGCGCGGCTGATGGACCCGCCGCTGACGAGCGTGCGCCAGCCCATCGAGGAGATGGGCCGCACGATGGCGCGGATGCTGCTCCAGGAACTCGACGAGACCCCGGCGGAGCCGCGCCGCCACGTCCTGCCGACCGAGCTGGTCGTCCGCGCTTCCTGCTGACGGCCGGGTGGCGGGTGGCCGGTGCCGGGTGCCGGGTCGCGTTGCTCGTATGCCTCCGGCGCGGGGGCGAGGGCGCCGTTCCCGGGCGGGAGCGGGGCGTGCGGCAGTACGGTGGAGCCGCGCGGGTGGTGCACCCGCCTGACCGGCTCCGGCACACGGCGAGGTCACCTGTCGCAGCGGCGTCCTCGTCTGCCGATGACGGAGCGGCCGCCGGGCAGGAGGTCGGATTTCTGGCCGTGTTCGCGGCCGCCCTGGCCGTTGCCCTGGCCGGTGATGGTGCCGTATCCGGCGCCGG
>NZ_JBSFSA010000055.1:0-39015 GCF_053589515.1 Streptomyces sp. NPDC003327
GAGCGCATGATGCGCGACGCCAAGATCACCCAGATCTACGAGGGCACCAACCAGGTCCAGCGCATCGTCATGGCCCGCAACCTCCCGTAACCCCCGCGCTCCGCACCGTGCCCGGAGGCGGTCCGAAGAGGCCGCCTCCGGACCGCCCTCCGCGGCGGTCGGGCTAGATTGAGCGCTTCGTACACCCGATCGTGTGAGGGAAGAGAATGACGGAAGCGGTGCTGCTGGTCGGCGGGCAGGGGACGCGCCTGCGGCCCGTGACGGTGAACACCCCCAAGCCGATGGTCCCGGCCGCGGGTGTGCCGTTCCTGGCCCACCAGATAGCCAGGGCGGCCGAGGCGGGTGTGACCCACATCGTCATGGCCACCTGCTACCTCGCCGAGGTCTTCGAACCGTACTTCGGCGACGGCTCCGCCTTCGGCGTCCACCTGGAGTACGTCGTCGAGGACGAGCCCCTCGGCACCGGCGGCGCCATCCGCAACGCCGCCCGCCGCCTCACCGGCGGCCCCGACGAGCCCGTCCTCGTCTTCAACGGCGACATCCTCACCGGCCTCGACATCCGCGGCCTCGTCGCCTCGCACACCGCCGCCGGGGCCGACGTCTCCCTCCACCTCGTCCGCGTCTCCGACCCGCGCGCCTTCGGCCTCGTCCCCACCGACCCCGACGGCCGGGTCCTCGCCTTCACCGAGAAGCCGCAGACCCCCGAGGAGATCGTCACCGACCAGATCAACGCCGGCTGCTACGTCTTCCGCCGCTCCGTGATCGACGCCATCCCCGAGGGGCGGCCCGTCTCCGTCGAGCGCGAGACCTTCCCCGGCCTCCTGGAGTCCGGCGCCAGGCTGTACGGCAAGACCGAGGACACCTACTGGCTCGACCTCGGCAGGCCCGAGTCCTTCGTCCAGGCCTCCGCCGACCTCGTCCGCGGCGTCGTCGCCTCCCCGGCCGTCCCCGGCCCGCGCGGCGAGGCCCTCGTCCTGCCCGGTGCGGACGTGGCCCCCGACGCCAAGCTCGGTGACGGCACGGTCGTCGGCGCCGGCGCCCGGATCGAGTCCGGTGCCGTCGTGCGCGGCTCCATCGTCCTCGACGGCGCCACCGTCCGGGCCGGCGCCCGGGTGAGCGCGAGCCTCATCGGCGCGCGTTCCGTCGTGGGCGCGCGCACCGTCGTGGACGGCGCGGTCGTCGGCGACGGCGCCCGGGTCGGCGCGGACAACGAGGTGCGCGCGGGCGCGCGGGTGTGGTGCGAGGCGGAGCTGCCCGACGCCGCCCTCCGCTTCTCCTCGGACCGCTGAGACCGGTCCCGCACCCCCTTCGGTACGGTCGACCCGGTCGCGTTCCGTGCCAACCAGGCCGAGTCCCGTCGTCAGTGAGGCAGCAGAGCAGTGACGGATGTGTACGAGAACGCCGCCGCCGGACGCGCGGGCGCACTCCCCGAGGCCTGGGGCCGCACCCCGCTGACCGTGGTCATGCCCACGTACAACGAGGCCGGGAACCTGCCCCGCACGGTCGCGCTCCTCATGGACCTCGACCTGCCGGGGCTGCGGCTGCTCGTCGTCGACGACGCCTCCCCGGACGGCACCGGTGACCTCGCCGACGAGCTGGCCGCGAAGTTCCACGCCGAGGACGGCACCCCGCGCCTCTCGGTCCTCCACCGCACCGCCAAGGACGGCCTCGGCCGCGCCTACGCGGCCGGCATGACCCGCGCCGTCGAGGACGGCGCCCGCTACGTCCTCCAGATGGACGCGGACGGCTCCCACCCCGAGACCAAGATCGCCGAGATGCTCGGGGTCGCCCTCGCCACCGGCGCGGGCCTCGTCGTCGGCAGCCGGTACGTGCCGGGCGGCACCCTCTCGGACTCCTGGGGCGTCCACCGCAGGCTGCTCTCGCGCTGGGCCAACGTCTACGCGGGCACCATCCTCGGCACCCGCGTCCGCGACATCACCGGCGGCTTCAACCTCTGGAGCGCCGAGGCGCTCGGCGCCGTCGACCCCTCCTCGGTCGGCAGCGCCGGCTACAGCTTCCAGGTCGAGACGAAGTACGCCGCCCTGCGCGCGGGCTTCCCGGTCATGGAGGTCCCCATCCACTTCGAGGACCGCACGGTCGGCGAGTCGAAGATGGACCTGGCCGTGCAGCTGGAGTCCGTCGCCGTGCCGTGGAAGCTCCGGGCCCGCGCCGCCCGCCGGCAGTCCGGGGTCACTTCGACTCGACGGTGACCTTCTCGTCGTTCTGGATCTGGCGGACCAGCTCCTTCACCTTCGGCATGTCCCACTTCAGCGAGCCCTGCGGCGCGCTGCCCGCGATCGGCATGTTCATGGACCTGCCGTCGCCGCCGCTGATGCCCTTCATCGCGAAGAACATCTGCCCGAGGTCGTACAGCGACATGTCCTTGTCGACGATCAGGGTGTCCAGGCCCGCGCCCAGCGTCGGGTACAGCCGGAACGGGTTGAGGATCGTGCCCGGCGTCGCCGCCTGGTTGGCGAGCGCGGAGAGGAACTTCTGCTGGTTCTTCGTGCGCGCCAGGTCCGACTCGGCGAAGGCGTACCGGGTCCGGACGAAGGCCAGCGCCTGCTCGCCGTTGAGGGTCTGCTCGCCGGCCTGGAAGTCGGCGCCCGACTTCTTGTCCTTGAAGCCCTTCTCGATGTTCATCTCGACACCGCCGAGCGCGTCCACGATGTTCGCGAAACCGGCGAAGCCGATCTCCGCGTAGTGGTCGATCCGCAGGCCGGTGTTGTACTCCACGGTCCGTACGAGCAGCTCGGGGCCGTCCATCGCGTACGCCGCGTTCAGCTTGGAGCCGCCCCGCGCCCCGTACTGCTTGCCCGACTCGGAACCGACGAAGGAGGGGATCGTCACCCAGGAGTCACGCGGCAGCGAGACCATCGTGTTCCCGCCGGAGCAGGCCGCGAGGATCATCATCGAGTCGGTCCGCTTGCCCTCGGCCGAGCCGGTGTGCAGCTTCTTCTTCTCCTCGGCCGACATGCCCTCGCGGCTGTCGGAGCCGACGATCAGGTACGTCGTGCAGTCGTCCTCCGACGGCCGCTCGATGACCTTGGCGAGGTCGACCTCGCCCCGCATCTGCGAGCTGGCCCAGGCGTACGTGCCGATGCCCCACGCCAGGACGCCGACGACCAGCACGACCGAGCCCACCTTGACGCGCCTGCGCCAGTCCGGCGCGGGCCGCCCGGGACCGCCGGAGCCGGGACCCGGGGCGTACTGCGGCGGCACGGTGCCCCGCCCGCCGCCCTGCGGGGCGCCGTAGACCTGGCCCGTGCTGTAGCCGGAGTCGTACCCCGTGCCCTGGGCCTGGGTGAAGCTCGGGTTGTAGCCCTGGTCGTGCCTCGGCGGCTGCTGGGGGACCTGCGGTCGCTGCACATGACGCATGCGGCGGGGACCCCCGGAGTGGGGGTTCGCGCTGTCGGGGCCGTATCCGCCGTCGTCGGGCCAGTCATTCATGCGGACCAGTGTGCCGGGCGCGCCTTTCCGGACGACAGCCCGGGTGGAAAATCGGACCGGTGCTGTTGCCAAGCTGATGCAGACCGGACCGATCCGGGACCCGGCATAAGGTGGAGGGCATGACAGAACAGGGCGATATCCCGGGCAAGCCCACCGCCGCCTCCCGCACCACTCTCAGCCACATCATGACCGCGCACGACACGAACCTCCTCGGTACGGTGCACGGCGGCGTGATCATGAAGCTCGTGGACGACGCCGCGGGCGCCGTCGCCGGCCGCCACTCGGGAGGACCGGCCGTCACCGCCTCCATGGACGAGATGGTCTTCCTGGAGCCCGTCAGGGTCGGCGACCTGCTCCATGTGAAGGCCCAGGTCAACTGGACCGGCCGGTCCTCGATGGAGGTCGGCGTAAGGGTCATGGCCGAGCGCTGGAACGAGTCCACGCCCGCCACCCAGGTCGGCTCCGCCTACCTCGTCTTCGCGGCCGTCGACGCCGACGGCAAGCCCCGCCCGGTGCCGCCCGTCGTCCCCGAGACGGAGCGGGACAAGCGCCGCTACCAGGAGGCACAGATCCGCCGCACCCACCGCCTGGCCCGCCGCCGCGCGATCAAGGACCTCCGCGAGCGCCGCGCCGCCGAGGGCTACACGGACTGAGCCGGGGACCCGGGGTCCTCACCCCGGGCAGACCACCCGGTCGCCCGTCGGCCAGCCCCGGCCTCACGGGCAGACCACCTGGTCGCCCGTCACCGCCTCGAACGGGCCCTTCGCCGCCGACTCCTCCGCCCGCACCGCCGTCACGCCCCGGTAGTCCCCGCCCACCGTCACCCGCAGCGTCCCGCCCCGGCCCGCCACCGGCCGCAGCTCCGCGCCCGGCAGCGCCGCCGCCAGGGTCCTGGCCGAGCGGTCCCAGCGCGGGTCGTACTCGACGAGCGTCCGGGCGCGCGCGGGGCCAGGACCGGTCATCGGCGTCCTGGTGGTGTCGAAGCCGGTCCCCCGCAGCGCGTCGTCGACCCTGCGCCCGAGCCCGTCCGTGCGGGTCCCGTTGTAGACCTGGACGCGGACCGTGCGCGGCGGTACGTCCACGGCGACCGGCTTCGGCGCCTCGGCGGCGCCGCCGGCCGGCTCCTTCCGCACGGCCGGGGCCAGCGGCCGGTCCTCCCGCAGCGCCTGGAACAGCTTCTGCGCCTTCGCCGCGTCCCACTTCACCGTCGAGCCGATCCCCTTCACCTCGAAGTCCATGTCGCCGACGGGCACGGACACGAACTCCGACGAGGCCGGGGTGAAGCCGCGCATCCCCTTCGCGAGGGCCAGCATCTGGTCCGTGCCGAAGTCCTCGTCGGCCCGCACGGACCCCAGCATCGTCGTGGCCACCTCCCGGAACCGCACCGGGTTGAACAGCACCCCGCCGCTGGTCGTCCGCTCGATCAGTGCCGCGAGGAACTTCTGCTGCCGCTGCATGCGCCCGATGTCGGCGGCCCCGTCGACGTGCCGGGAGCGCACGTACTGCAGGGCCCGGCCGCCGTCCAGCTCATGGGTGCCGGCCGCCAGGTCGAGGCCCGTGTAGGCGTCCTTCACCGGCCGGGTCGTACAGATCTCCACGCCGCCGACCGCGTCGACCGTCCGCATGAAGCTGGTGAAGTCGACCTCCAGGTAGTGGTCGATCTTCACGCCGGTCATCGACTCCACGGTCCGCACGGTGAGCGCGGGCCCGCCCTCCGCGTAGGCGGCGTTCAGCTTCACCGGGTGCGCGCTGTGCTTCTCGCCACTGTTCAGATCGGTGTGCTCGGGCATCTCCGCGTACGAGTCGCGGGGCAGGCTGACGACGCTCGCCCGGTCCCTGTCCTCGGAGATGTGGACGAGCATGACGGTGTCGGTGCAGTGACAGGGCGCCCCGCCCAGCCGGTACTTCGCCTTCTCCTCCGCGGTGATCCGGTCGCGCCCGTCGGTGCCGACGACCAGGACGTTCATGCCGTGCCCCGCCTGCGGCCGGTTCTTCATGTCCTTGAAGGGGTCCACCCGGGTGATCCCGGTGTCGAGGCCGGTGACCACCGCGTGCCCGATGCCGCCCGCCGCGAGGACCGCCACGGAGAGCGCGGTCGCCATCCGCATGCCCCACCGGGGCCGCCCGCGCCGTCGGCGGACCGGCACGGGCCGGCGAACGGGGCGGCGAGGGGGCGTGCGGGGCGGTGCGGGCACGGACGGACACCTCCGCGGGTGCGACAGGGGGACCGTGAACACCGTAGGCCCATACGATCAGCGCAAGGGCCCCCTGGCCCCGGCGGCGCGCAGCGGTGTCCCCCATTCGCGGTAACGTGGCCCGCGATCCTGCCGTCTCCCGGGGGACGACCCCCGGACCCCCCGAGGAATCCATGCAGCCCCCCGTATCCGTGATCATGCCGGTCCTCAACGAGGAGCGGCACCTGCGCGACTCGGTCCGCCACATCCTGGAGCAGGAGTACGCGGGCGAGATGGAGGTGGTGATCGCGCTCGGCCCGTCCACGGACCGCACGGACGAGATCGCCGCCGAGCTCGTACGGGAGGACCCCCGGGTCCGCACCGTGCCGAACCCCACCGGCCGCACCCCCGCCGCGCTCAACGCGGCGATCCAGGCCTCCCGCCACCCGATCGTGGTGCGCGTCGACGGCCACGGCATGCTCTCGCCCAACTACATCGCGACCGCGGTCCGGCTCCTGGAGGAGACGGGCGCGCAGAACGTCGGCGGCATCATGCACGCCGAGGGCCAGAACGCGTGGGAGGAGGCGGTCGCCGCCGCGATGACCTCGAAGATCGGCGTCGGCAACGCGGCCTTCCACACGGGCGGCGAGGCGGGCCCCGCGGAGACCGTCTACCTGGGCGTCTTCCGGCGCGAGGCGCTCGAACAACAGGGCGGCTACAACGTGGAGTTCATCCGCGCCCAGGACTGGGAGCTGAACTTCCGCATCCGCGAGGCCGGCGGCCTCATCTGGTTCTCGCCCGAGCTGCGCGTCCAGTACCGCCCGCGCCCCTCCGTGAAGGCGCTCGCCAAGCAGTACAAGGACTACGGCCGTTGGCGGCACGTGGTGGCCCGCTACCACCAGGGCTCCATCAACCTCCGCTACCTGGCCCCGCCGACCGCCGTCTGCGCCATCGCCGCCGGTCTGGTCGTGGGCGCCACGCTCACCCCGCTCGGCTTCGTGATCCCGGCCGGCTACCTCGCCGCCATCACCGCCGGTTCGGTCCCGGCGGGCAAGGGCCTGTCGTTCAAGGCCCGCCTGCAGATCCCGGTGGCGCTCGCCACCATGCACATGTCGTGGGGCTTCGGCTTCCTCACCAGCCCGCGCTCGCTCGCGAAGAAGGTCATCGCGAGCCGCCGTCCGGCGGTGCCGAGCGAACGGGTCTGACCCCCCTCGCGCACAGCCCGCGGACGGCGGCGGCCGGGCCCCTCTCCAGGGGCCCGGCCGCCGCCGTTCGGGACCTGCCGCTAACTCTTGCCGTCCCACTGGTAGACCGAGTAGACGTCCATGCAGGCGACCTTGTCGTCCGCGCCCTCGGGCAGGTCTCCCGCCTTGGTCGTCGGCCGCTTGTACGTGGCGCCCTCCCGCCAGTCCGCGCCGACCACCAGCGTGACCTCCTGCGCCTCGGCGTCGGCCCGCACGGCCGCCTCGGCCAGGCCGAGGGCCTTGGCCACGGACTGGGCGTTCGCCCGGCCCTGGTCGCCCGCCGCCTTCGGGTAGGTGACGACGGTGTCCTTGCGGCCCGCGGCCTCCTTGGACGCCTCGGCCTGCGTGAAGCCCTTGCCCGCGAGCACCTCGGCCACGTCGGCGGCCCGGCCCTCGACGGGCTCCTGACCGCCGCCGCTCGTGCCGTTGGCGACGGTCACGGCGAAGGAACCCGGCGCCTCCGCGGCCTTCTTGGGCTTCGTGGACGCCGACGGCTTCGCGGTGGCCGGGGACGTGTCGCCGTTCTTGTCGAGGGCGGTGTCCTCGCGGAGCATCGTCCAGATCTTCTCGGCGGACGCGTCGACCGGCTGGAGCCACTCCAGCGGCCGCGGCGGATACGGGGCGGTGGGCACCGTCGCCGTCGTCAACCGGTCGATCTTCACGTTCTTCAGCTGCATCGACAGCTCGAAGAGCGCCGACACCGACTGGATCTCGGTCGAGACCTTGAGCGCCTTCGTGGCGGTCTCGGCGAGCCCCATGAGCCGGCCGGTGTCGCTCCAGGCGTTCTGCTCCTGGAGCTTCTTCATCATGCCGTTCATGTACATGTGCTGGGCCTTGGCGCGGTTCTGGTCGCTGCCGAAGGCGTGCCGGGTGCGCAGCCACTGGAGCGCCTGCTCGCCCTTGACCTCGGTCGTGCCCTTGGGCAGCTTCAGCCCCGAGCCGCCCTTCTGCTGCCGGGTCGACTTGTCGTGCACACCGGTCTTGACGCAGACCGGCACGCCGCCGACCTCGTCCGCCATGGCCACCACACCGGCGAAGTCGACCATGATCCAGTGGTCGATGTAGACCCCGGTGAGGGTCTCCCAGGTGGTCAGCGTGCAGCCGGGACCGCCGCGCTGCAGCGACTCGTTGATGGGCCGGTTCGTGGTGGCGGGGTACGGCGTGCCGTCCTCGCCCCTGCACTCGGGGATCGGGACGACGGTGTCGCGGGGGATCGAGGTGATCGAGGCGTTCTGCCGGTCCGCCGAGACGTGCAGCAGCATCTGCACGTCGGCGAGCGGCTTGCGGTTCTTGTCGTCGCGGCCGCCGCCCAGCGCGATGTTCTTCTCGTCGTTCCGGCTGTCGGAGCCGATGAGGAGGATGTTGATCGGGGTGTCGCCGAGCGCGTTCGGCGGCGTCTTCTTCGCGCCGCTGTTGCCGCCCGTGCGCGGACCGCCCTGGATGTTGTCGTTCAGGTGCTGGTAGTACAGGTATCCGGCGCCCGCCGTGCCGAGTATCAGCAGGGACAGGGTGACCGCCGCCCAGCGCAGGATCTTGCGCTTGCCGGACTTCTTCGCGCGTCGCCGGGCGGCCGCCCGGCCCTCCGCCGTGGCGGGCCCGCGCGACCGGCCGCCCGCGGCCGCCCCCCGGCGCCGCTCGGCGCGCGTCGGCCCGGCCGGGGCCCCGCTCCCCGTACCGCCACCGCCTGCGCCGGCCTCCGGGGCGTCCGCGCCGTCCTCGGTGCCGCCGTCCCCGGCGCCGGTGGCCTCGCCGGCCCCGTGGAGGTCGTCGTCCCAGCCCCGTTCACGGGCGCGCGGAACACGTCCCCGTGTTCCCTCCCCACGCACGCTGCTCTGTCCCACCCCGGGTCCCCTCGTCTAGCGGCGCCGCGTGGCCGGGTGTTTCCCGGTCACTGCGCGCACACCTGCTTGTCGGCTTCTACCTTCTCCACGTCCGGCGCCTTCGTCGGAGCGGTCATGGGCACCCCCGCGCCCTTGAAGTCGGCGCCGAGGACGAGCGTCATGGGCTCGCGCTCCCCGGCGGCGACGGTGCCCGGCTTGAGGGCCGTGGCGGGAAGGCCCATCAGGTCCGCGAGCTTGCGGGCCTGGTCGGCCTGGTTCGGTGCGTAGGTGAGCGTGGTCTTCGCCGTCTCCTCGGGGGCGTTGCTCTTGTTGGTCGAGCGCAGCACGCCCTTCTCGTTCTGCAGCCAGACGATCGTCGACTGGGCGGCGCCCTGGATGCCGCTGCCGTTGTAGACGTCGACGCGTACCTCGGAGGTTTCGGCGCGCGGGCCCTGGAGCAGCTTGGCGAGCGCCTGCGCCTTCGCGTCCTTGGCGTCCTTCTCCTTGCGCTTGACCTCGGTGAAGGAGACGTCGTTCTGGATCATCGCGAAGACCTGGGGGGCCTTGTCGGGGTCGGGGACGACGGTGGCCCGTCGGTTCGCCGGCTCGTCGGGGTTGTCCTTCACGGGCACGGTCAGGAAGGTGATGTTCTTCAGGTCCACCTTCCCGATCTCCTTGGCCAGGGTGGTCAGTTTGAGCGCGGTCCCTATGCCCTTGTCGACGGTCAGCGACTCGGTGGCCGCGTTGGCGACCGAGAGCAGCTTCGTCGGGCTGTCCAGGGTGTCCTCCTTGAGCTGGCGCATCATGGAGGCGAGGAACTGCTGTTGCATCTTGATCCGGTCGAGATCGCTCTCGTTGCCGAGTCCGTGGCGGTTGCGGAGGAACGCCAGCGCCTGCTCGCCCTGGAGTTCGTGCTCGCCCGCGGTGAGGTCGAGCTTCGAGTACGAGTCCTTGATGGGCTTCGTCAGGCAGACCTTGACGCCGCCGACCGCCGTCGACAGCGTCTTGACGGCGTTGAAGTCGACCATCATGAAGTGGTGGATGCCGATGCCGGTCATCTCCGTGACGGTCCGCATCGTGCAGCCCGGGTCGCGTCCGTTGACGCCGAACGACTCGTTGAACTTGTCCTTCGAGAGCGAGCCGGGGATGACCTTGGTCGAGCCGTCCTTCTGCTTCGTCGGGCAGTCCGGGATCTTCGTCTTGAGGTCCCGGGGGATGCTCATCGCCGTCGCGTTGGTGCGGTCCTCGGAGATGTGGACGAGGAACGTCGTGTCGGCGTGGCCGGTGACGTTGTCCTTGTTGCCGTAGCTCTCGTTGCCCTCGCCGGTCCGCACGTCGTTGCCGATGATCAGGATGTTCAGCGGCCCGTCCATCGTGGGCGACTCGACGGCGGCGTTGCCGACGTCCACGACGCCGATGTTGCCGTTCAGCTCGTTGTAGAGCAGGTACGCGCCGGTCGCGCCGCCGACGAGCACGAACGCCATCGTGCCGCCGGTCCACAGCAGGACCTTCTTCTTGCGCGTGGCGCCCTGCTTGCGCTTGCGGCGGCTCGCGGGGCCCTGCCGGCCGCCCCCGGTCCGCTCGTCGACCCGGCGGCGCCGCTGGCCCGGTACGGGGGCTTCGACGGGCGTCTCGGCGGGCGCCCCGGCGGCCCTGGCGGCAGCCCGGGCGGCGGCCCGGACGGCGGCCCTGCCGACGGGTGCCGCCGTCGCGGACGCCGACGCGGTGGCCGTGGCGGTTCTTCCGGAGGGGGACGGGATCGTCGACTGCCCAGCGGAGTGGTCCAGTCGCAGTTCGTAGTTGCCGGTCTGCGGGTTGAGGACCCACTGGTCGGCCGGGTCGATCTCGTCGGCCCGTCCACGGCTGTGCGCGTCCACGGTTACTCGAGTCCTCCGTCGGTGCCACGCGAGGCGCCTCCCCCACAGGGCGCCGCTCGGTCGTTCGATCCTTGGTGAGTGCTGCGACCACGGGGTCGGGGTGCACCGGATCGCGTCACACTATCCGCCCAGTTCAGCGTGGGGCGACGTCCGTGACAAATTCCACGCCCCTTACAACCGGGCAATTTGCGCAAACCTCATCGCCCCCTGCCCTCCCCTTGGCCCACCCTTTACCCGCTCTCCGTTCCGCCCCGCCGGTCCCGCCATGAGCATGCCCAGGTGGGCGCCGGTGTGCCGACTAGGTACACGCCCCCTCCGCCGCGTTGCGTCCGGTGAAGGTGGGGGTCGCGCTCGGCGACGGCGCGTCCGCGTCGTCCGGCTTGTTGTCCCCGGTCGCCCCGCCGTCCGTCCCGGTGCCCTCCGGCCCCTCCGGGGGCTCCGGGGTCACCGCGACGGGCTTGTCCTCCCGGATCTGCCGGAAGAGCTGACTCGCCGCGGGCTGCACCAGTTCGTCCCGGTTCGCGTTGTACGTGTACGGCCGCCGCGGCACCGTGAGGAACTGCACCTTCTCCGTGGGGATCGCCCGCATCACCCGCGCCAGGTCGTACAGGTCCCGCAGCGAGTCGAGCCCCGGGTCGGTGGTGATCGACCGGGTGGCCGCGTCCAGGACCGGATACAGCTTCGTCGGGTTCAGCAGGACCCCGTCGCTCTGCACCTTGTTGACGAGCGCCCCGAGGAACTGCTGCTGCCGGTCCATCCGTTCGGTGTCGCTGCCGTTGCCGAGGGACTTCCTGGCCCGTACGAAGCCGAGGGCCTGCTCCCCGTGGAGCGTCTGGCGCCCCGCGGGCAGCCTCAGATGGGCGTCGGCGTCGTCGATCGGCTCCTCCAGGCAGATCTCCACCCCGTCGACGGCGTCCACCATCTCCTTGAAGCCGCGGAAGTCGACGACCATGTGGTGGTCGACCCGGATGCCGGTCAGCTTCTCGACGGTACGGATCGTGCACGCCGCACCGCCGAACTCGAAGGCCCAGTTGAACTGCGAGAACTGCTCCCGGGTGCGTGAACCGTCCGCCGTGCGGCAGCTGGGGACCGTCACCATCAGGTCGCGTGGGATCGACATCGCGGTCGCGCTCGACTTCCCCGCCGACAGGTGCAGCAGGATCGTGGTGTCCGAGTGCTGGGTGCCCTTGTCCCTGCCGTACTTGCTGTTCCCCTCGCCGGCCCGGGTGTCCGAGCCGATGAGCAGGATGTTCCGCGCGGCGGAGGCACTGGCCGGCGGGCGCTCCTTCTCGTACCTCCGCAGCTCGTCGGCGGCGGTGTGGTCCGTCGTGATGTTGCCGTCCAGCTTCCGGTAGAACCACCATCCGGCCGCGGCGGCCCCGAGCACCACGAGCGAGACGCCGAGCGCCGTCCACCGCAGCCAGTGCCGCTTCCGGGGCGGCGGCGCGTCCGCGTCCGGGTCCGCGTCCGGGTCCACGGCTGAGGAGTCCGGCTCCTGCTCCGGTTCCGGTTCGGCCGGCGTGCCTGCACGGTCCGTCACGTCGTCAGTCCGTCCTTCGTGGCGTCGGCGGACGCCGGGCCCCCGCCGCTCACAGAAGGAGACCGCCGGGCCCGGCGCATGGTTGTGCGGAAGGAGACGACTCCCCCCGGCCGATCATGTACCGGAGACCGCGCGGGGACCTGCGGGCTCGACGGGTCGCTCCGCCAAACGGGTTCAGGGGGTGAGCCCCGCCCGCCGCCACCCCGGGCTCAGAGCGCCGCGCTCGTCACCCGCTCGCTCTCGATCCGCTTCTCCAGCGCCTCCGGCGCCAGCCGGTCCGGGTTGCGGCAGAGCACCACCGAGCCGCCCGCGGCCAGGGGGGCGTACAGGCCGGCCGAGAGGCCCTCCCAGCCGTCGTACGGGAGCCCCGAGAGCAGCCGGGACCCGGCGCCGAGGCCCAGCTCCGCCGCGTCCGAGCGAGCCTGCTCGACGAGCTGTGCCGCCGTGCGTTCCGTACCGTCGACGACGAGGGCCACCGCGTCCGGATCGACCGGGACGAACGGGGCGAACCGGTCACCCTGGCTCGGCACCTCCACCGCGTAGTCCGCGTAGCCGTCCGGTGCGACGGGGAAGCGGCGGCCCATCGGGGCCAGCGACAGCGCGATCCGGTCACCGGAACAGGCGAGACCCGCCTCCAGGGTGTCCGGGCCCGCCACCACGTAGTCCGCGTCCGCCGGATCGCCGCCCAGCTCCGCCGTCACCCCGACGGACGAGCAGGCGAGCAGCCAGACGGCGGTCTGCCAGTGTGCGGGCAGCAGCAGGGCGAGCCGGTCGCCGGGCGAGGCGGACAGTTCGCCCTGGAGCAGGTTCGCGGTCTTGGCCACCCAATTGGCGAAGGTGGCGACGGACAATTCCACCCGCTCACCGGTGGCGTCGTCGTAGAACGTGACGAAGGGGCGCGCGGGGTCCGCGGCGAGCGCGGATCGCAGCAGGTCGGCGGGGGTGCGGTCGCTGGCGTTCACGCCGGACAGCGTACGCGGGCGGCCGTGCGGGGTCCGCCGTACCGGTGAAGGCGTCCACCGGTCGGCCGGACGCGGCGACCGTTTCCGGGCGGCCTCCCGCCGCGCGGGACCGCCCGGCGGTACGCACGATCGGCCCATGCGTGCCTCACTCGCCTCCTCGATCGCCGTCACCTGTGCGGCGGTCCTCGCCCTGCCGGTCACCCTCGCCGCGCCCGCGGCGGGATCCGCGGCGCCACCGGCGGCCTCCGCGCTGCCACCCGGCCCCGAACTGCCCGGCTCCACCCAGTCCCTGCCCCTCGCACCCCTGGGCGGATCGGCACGGGCCTTCGGCGGCGGCGCGACGGGCACCGCCGAGCAGGGGCTCGCCCGACGCCACGTCCGGCCCTTCTCCCTCGTCGGCGTCGTCTGGGACGACCCGGCCGCCGCGCTCCACGGCACCGTCCAGGTCCGCACCCGGGCCACGGCCGACGGCGCCTGGTCGGAGTGGCAGGACGTGGAGACCCACCACGACGAGCACGGTGCCGACCCCGACACCGCGGAGGGCGCCTCCGGGGCGCTCAAGGGCTCCACGGCACCGCTGTGGGTGGGTGACTCGGACGGCGTGGAGATCCGGGTACGGAGCGAGGAGGGAGCCGCCGCACCGCTGCCGGCGGGCCTGCGCGTGGAACTCGTCGACCCGGGGGAGGCCCCGGCGGACGCCTCGGAGACGGCTGCCTCCCCGGAGACGGCGGTCGCCCCGGAGACGGTCCCGGAGGCGGCCCCGGACCAGGCGTTCCCGGACCAGGCGTTCCCGGACCAGGCCTCTTCGGACGCGGCGGCCCCCCGGAGCCGTACCGCCGCGCTGCCGAGGCACGCCCCGTACGACTCCGTCCGGGAGGTGACGCGGCCTGTGGAGGTGGGGGTCCCGCGCCTCGCGGCGCTCCGTACGGAGACCTCCGCGCAAGCCGAAGCCGGTCAGGCCGAACCCGGTCAGGCCGAAGCCGGCGCGGCCGCACCGCTCACGGCACCGGTCGCCGCCCCGGCCAAGCCCTACATCGGGCCCCGCCCCAAGATCATCACGCGCAAGGGCTGGGGCGCCGACGAGAAGATCCGCGAGAAGGGCTTCGTCTACACGAAGACCATCAAGGCGGCCTTCGTGCACCACAGCGCCACCGGCAACAACTACACCTGCCGCCAGGCCCCCTCCGTCCTGCGCAGTATCTACCGCTACCACGTCCTGAGCAGTGGATGGCGCGACTTCGGCTACAACTTCGCCGTCGACAAGTGCGGGAACATCTACGAAGGCCGGGCGGGCGGCGTCGCCAAGCCGGTCCTCGGCGCGCACACCCTCGGCTTCAACACCAACAGCATGGGCATCGCCGTCCTCGGCACCTTCAGCAAGAGCAACCCGCCTGCCGCCGTCGTCACCGCCGTGGCCCGCCTGACGGCGTGGAAACTCGGGCTCCACGGCGTCAATCCGAAGGGCTCGGCCTATCTGATCTCCGGCGGCGGAAACCTGTACAAGAAGGGCACCAAGGTGAAGTTCAACGCCATCGCGGGACACCGGGACGGCTTCGCCACCGAGTGCCCCGGCGTACGCCTCTACGGCAAGCTCGGCACCGCCAGGACGTCCTCCGCGAAATACCAGGGAAGGCGCTGACGGTCCGACGGGGCGACCATCCGCATAAACTGACCGGCCACATCGCACGGACGACCGAGACGTGCGAGGCCGGCAGGCCCCCGGACAGGAAGCAGAGACGACAGGTGACAGAAGCGATCCTCCTGGTCGGCGGCAAGGGCACGCGACTGCGGCCCCTCACGGTCCACACGCCCAAGCCCATGGTCCCGGCGGCCGGTGTCCCCTTCCTGACCCACCAGCTGGCCCGCGCCCGCGCCGCCGGCGTCGAGCACGTCGTGCTCGCCACGTCCTACCTGGCCGAGGTGTTCGAGCCCCACTTCGGGGACGGCTCCGACCTCGGCCTGCACCTGGAGTACGTCACCGAGGACGAGCCCCTCGGCACCGGCGGCGCGATACGCAACGTCGCCTCCCGGCTCACCTCCGGCCCCGACGACCCGGTCCTCGTCTTCAACGGCGACATCCTCACCGGCCTCGACATCCGCGCCCTCGTCACCACCCACGCCGACTCCGGCGCCGACGTCTCCCTCCACCTCACCCGGGTCGAGGACCCCCGCGCCTTCGGCCTGGTCCCCACCGACCCCACCGGCCGCGTCACCGCCTTCCTGGAGAAGCCGCAGACGCCCGAGGAGATCGTCACCGACCAGATCAACGCCGGCGCGTACGTCTTCCGCCGCTCGGTCATCGACGCCATCCCCGCCGGCCGGCCCGTCTCCGTCGAGCGGGAGACCTTCCCCGAGCTGCTCGCCGCCGGTGCCCACCTCCAGGGCATGGTCGACTCCACCTACTGGCTGGACCTCGGCACCCCGCAGGCCTTCGTCCGCGGCTCCGCCGACCTGGTCCTCGGCCGCGCCCCCTCCCCGGCGGTCCCGGGCCGCCGCGGCGACCGGCTCGTCCTGCCGACGGCCCGCGTCGCCCCGGACGCCAAGCTGACCGGCGGCACGGTCGTCGGCGCCGACGCGGTGGTCGGCGCGGGCGCCCGCGTCACCGGCTCCGCGCTCCTGGCGGGCGCGGTCGTCGAACCGGGCGCCGTCGTCACGGACTCCCTGATCGGCGCGGGCGCCCGCGTCGGGGCGCGCACGGTGGTGACGGGCGCCGTGATCGGGGACGGGGCGACGGTGGGCGCGGACAACGAGCTCCGGGCCGGCGTCCGCGTCTGGTGCCACGCCGAGGTGCCCGCCTCCGCCATCCGCTTCTCCTCCGACCAGTAGTCCCCCGCGCCGCCCGGACGGTACGGGCGCCGCGAACGGCGACCGGAACCGGCGGGGGCGCGGGCGGCTACGCTCGTAGCCATGGCCGGCCGCTTCGTTCCCCAGACCACCCGCACCACCGTCCGCGGCGGCCGCATCCCCGTCCCCCGGTCCCTGGACCGGGCGGACCGGGCGGACCGGGCGGGCCACGAGGCCCCCGTGGCCCACGCCGGCCAGGAAACCGTCGTCGAGGGCAAGGCGGCGGGCCACCCGGGCCAGGCGGGCCACACGGTGGACCACGACGCGACCCTCGACCTGGGCCTCACCCTCGGCCCGCTCCGCCGCGGCCCCGCCGACCCCACCTTCCGCGTCACCCCCGACGGCTCCTTCTGGCGGGCCACCCGCACCCCCGCCGGCCCCGGCACCCTCCGCGTACGGAGGAGCGCGAGCGGCCGCGTCGAGGCCGAGACCTGGGGGCCGGGAGCCGCCTGGCTCCTGGACGCGCTCCCGGCCCTGCTGGGCGCCGAGGACGACCCGGCCGCCTTCGTGCCCCGCCACAAGCTGCTCGCCGCGACCCACCGGCGCCGCCCCGGACTGCGCCTCACCCGCACCGGACTGGTCCTTGAATCGCTGATCCCCTCCGTCCTGGAGCAGAAGGTCACGGCGACGGAGGCGTACGCGTCCTGGCGCCACCTGGTCCGGGCGTACGGCGAACCCGCCCCCGGCCCGGCCCCGGAGGGCATGCACGTGATGCCGGACGCCCGTACGTGGACGCGGATCCCGTCCTGGGAGTGGCACCGCGCGAACGTCGACGGCAAGCGCTCGGCGACCATCGTGCGCGCGGCGCGCGTGGCGCCCCGCCTGGAGGAGGCCGCCCGGATGTCCCCGCCCGAGGCCCGCAGGCGCCTGGAGCTGGTGCCCGGGATCGGCCCCTGGACCTCGGCGGAGACGATCCAGCGCAGCAACGGCGCCCCGGACGAGGTCACCACGGGCGACCTGCACCTGCCGGGCATCGTCGGCTGGGCGCTGGCCGGGGACCGGACGACGGACGACGCGGCGATGCTGGACCTGCTGGCGCCCTACGCGGGCCAGCGCCACCGGGCCGCCCGCCTGATCCTGCTCAGCGGCCGCACGCCGCCCCGCCGGGCGCCCCGCATGGCACCCGGCGACATCCGGCACCTCTGACCGGGCTCCTCGGACCCCGAACGGGTCAGCGCACCTCGACGAACTCCGTAGCCCGTCGCGCGGGCCGCTCCTTCGGCGGGGCCGCCGGATGCCCGATGGCGACCGCGCCCATGGGGTCCCAGTCGTCCGGCAGCCCGAGGACGTCCCGCACGACGTCCCGGCAGAACATGGTCGAGGACACCCACGCCGAGCCGAGCCGCTCGCCGGCGAGCGCCACCAGGAAGTTCTGCACGCCCGCGCCCGTCGCCACCACGAACATCTCGCGCTCGGCCGCGTCCCTGCGCGGGTCCCCGTAGTGGTGGGAGCCGTCCATGACGAGGCAGGGCACGGCCAGATAGGGCGCGTTCCGCAGGACGTCCCCGCGCCGCACCCGCTTGGCGATCGACTCCTCGGACCTGCCGTCGCGCCGCAGGTCCGCGATCCACGCGTCCCGCATCGCGTCGAGCAGCCGCAGCCGCGACCCGGCGGACTCCAGGAGCACGAACCGCCAGGGCGTGGTGTGGTGCGGCGCCGGAGCCGTCACCGCCGCGGCGACCGCGCGCCGTACCGCACCCGGGTCGACGGGGGCGTCCGTGAACTCCCGTACGGTCCGCCGCAGCGTCACCGCTTCCCGTACGGCCTCGGACGTACCGAGCCGGAACATGTCGTCGGCCGCCCCGCGCACCAGCGCCCGCGCGCCCGGCTCCGCGTCGTCGCCCACCACGTGCGGCAGGCCCCGGACGACGGCGACCGGGCGGCCGGTGGCCTTGCCCTTCACCAGGTCGCCCGCGGCGGCGAGTTCGTCGGCGGTGGCGACGACGGTCGCGCTCAGCGGTTTGCCGTACGCGTCGGTCCCGCCGCGCAGGTCGTCGAGGACCCGCACCCCGGCCGCCCCGATGGCGACGTCCGTGAGGCCGCTGCGCCAGGGCCGCCCGAAGGTGTCCGTGACGACGACGCCGACGTCCACGCCGAGCGCGTCGCGCAGCCCCGAACGGATGCGCCGCGCCGAGGCGTCGGGGTCCTCGGGCAGCAACAGCACGGTGCCGGCAGGGGTGTTGGAGGCGTCGACCCCGGCGGCGGCCATGACGAGGCCCTGCCGGTTCTCGACGATGCGGAGGGTGCCGCGGCGCGCCACGACCCGTACCGTCTCGGCGTCGATGGCCTCCTCGCGGTCGTCGGCGGCCCTGACACGGCCCTCCGCCTTGCTCACGATCTTGGAGGTGACGAGCAGGACGTCGCCGTCCGCCAGGTCGGGGGAGACGGAGGCGATCAGCTTGGCGAGGTCGTCCCCGGCCGCGACCTCGGGCAGCCCGGCCGGCGCCCAGACGCGGTACCCGGAGCCCACGGACCCCTCGACCCCACCGGTGACCGCGCTCCCCGTCTCCGCAGCGCCCCCGCCCGCCGCCGCGTCGGGTGCCGTCACCCGCGCACCTCCTCGGCCAGCGCCAGCGCCTCGCGCGCCATCGCGGCCGTCGCGTCCACGTCGGTCATCATCAGCGGCACGGCGCGGCAGGCGATGCCCGCCGCCTCGACGTCCGCGACGGCGCCCGCGTCGACGGTGTCGACCAGCCAGCCGCCCAGCAGCTCGGGGCCGTAGTGCCGGGCCACGGCCGCCGCCGTCGCCTCCACGCCGACCGCCGCGAGGACCTTGTCGGCCATGCCGCGCACGGGCGCGCCGCCGACGAGGGGGGAGAGGCCCACGACCGGCGCCGCGGCGGCGACGAGCGCGTCGCGGATGCCGGGCACGGCCAGGATCGTCCCGACGGAGACCACCGGGTTGGACGGCGGGAAGAGGACGACGTCGGCCTCGGCGACCGCCTCCAGCACGCCCGGCGCGGGCTTCGCCGCCTCGGCGCCGACGGGCACGACGGCCTTCGCGTCCACGGAGGCGCGCAGCCGCACCCAGTACTCCTGGAAGTGCACGGCCCGCCGCTCGCCGTCGACCTCGATCGCCACGTGCGTCTCGACGCGGTCGTCGGACATGGGCAGGAGCCGGACGCCGGGCTGCCAGCGGGCGCACAGCGCCTCGGTGACGGCACTCAGCGGGTAGCCCGCGGCGAGCATCTGCGTCCGGACGATGTGCGTGGCGAAGTCCCGGTCGCCGAGCCCGAACCAGTCGGGTCCGACCCCGTACGCCGCGAGCTCCTCCTTGACGGCGAAGGACTCGTCCCGGCGGCCCCAGCCCTGCTCCTCGTTGATGCCACCGCCGAGGGTGTACATCACCGTGTCCAGGTCGGGGCAGACCTTCAGCCCGAAGAGATGGATGTCGTCACCCGTGTTGCCGACGACCGTGATCTCCGCGTCCGGCGCGGCCTGCTTGAGGCCGCGGAGGAAGCGGGCACCGCCGATGCCACCGGCCAGAACCACAATGCGCATGTGGATCAGTCTGTCAGGCGGGTGCGACTCCGTGGGAAGCCGGGGACGCGGGCGCGGGCGCGGCGCACCGGGCCCGGAGCGGCTCGTGCATCGGCATCTCGGTCAGACCCGGGTAGTACACGTGCAGGCTGACGGCCGGTTCGAGGGAGTCGTTGACGACCTCGTGGACGTACCCGGGCGCGAACGCGCGCTGCGCACCCCCGGAGAGCTTCCGTACGCCCCGGTCCGTACGTTCCGTCAGCTCGCCCTCCAGGACGGTCAGGACGCCGGACGAGGGGCCGTGGTCGTGGAGTCCGCTGCCCTGGCCGGGCACCCAGGAGAGCAGCCAGACCTCGTAGCCGGGGCCGGTGCGCAGCCGGTGGTACCAGCGGGTGGTGGCGTCGTACTCGACGTGCGGGGCCCACTGGGCGCGGTCGGCGGCGATCGAGCGGGCGAGGCCGACGAACTCGGCGACGGTGACGGGGTGCTCGCGCGGGGGCTGGAGCAGGTGGGGGACTTCGAGGATGTCGCCGGCGATCTGAAGGTCGCTGTCCATGTTCATGGGTGGAGTGGTTCCTCAGCAGAAACAGGAGCGGTGGGGGGTCACGGAAGAGAGGTGACGCGAGTGACGCAGGGTGACGCTGGGAGAAGAAGCTGGAGCTCTACGGCATCAACAGCTGGGACAGCAACAGCAACAGCGCGCCTGGACAGCGCGGCGGAACCCACGGGCGTGGGTCGCGGAGGGCGCTGAGGTCGCTGGCATGCCACCAAAGGTGGCCGGGCGGACACCCGACTGTCAACTCAATGCCCGGTTTGGCCGTAATTTTTCACCTCATTCGGTTGCCCTTGGCGGAGAAAGGTTTGCTCACCCCCGGACCAGGCAACATGGCGCTTCGACCGTGCCCGTGAACATGGCGGCGGCGACACGGGCGTCCTCGGGCGGCCCGTGACCGGACTGTGATCCGGATCGCTTCCATGGCTGGATCGCAACAAGATCCACGTCTCGGACGTCCTTCTCTGTGAGGCGCAGCGGTCGGAACCAGCCGGTGGCATGTGTCTCGTTTTTGGTGATTTGAACACTTTCCGCATAGGCTTGGTTCCGCAGAGTGAATACGGGGCCCAATAGCAGATCTCGGCTTGACTCGCACAGAGCACGAACTTGTAATTTCACTCGTGTCGTTCGGCCGGGTTCGGTGACGGCCACATCACGGGGACGCACAGACAGACGAGGGGCGCAGATGACCGAGTTGTTCCAGGAACTGCTGGTCGAGGACGCGGACGAGGAACTCGGCTGGCAGGAGCGCGCGCTGTGCGCCCAGACCGATCCCGAGTCCTTCTTCCCCGAGAAGGGCGGCTCGACCCGCGAGGCCAAGAAGGTCTGCCTCGCGTGCGAGGTCCGCTCCGAATGCCTCGAATACGCCCTGCAGAACGACGAACGCTTCGGCATCTGGGGCGGTCTGTCCGAGCGCGAGCGGCGCCGTCTGAAAAAGGCCGCCGTCTGACCCGCCACCGCGCCGGCCGCGCACCGCACCGCACCGCGCCGCAGCGCACCGCACCACCCCGGAACGGTCCGCCCCCTGTGTCTGTCCACAGGCGGCGGACCGTTCTGCGTGCGTGAGTGCCGTTCGTACCCGCTCCGTCCACAGCGCCCGCTCTGTCCACAGCGCCCGCCCTGTCCACAGCATCCGCTCTGTCCACAGGGCGGCGGACCCCGGTACGTCCAGCCGTTAGTGTGGGCCTCCGTCCGAGACGCCATCCCACGCCCCCCGCGGGCGACCCCGGCCGGAGGGCCCGTAGCTCGATGTCCTCAACTCCTGAGTTTCCGCGACACGTCGTCACCGCCGTGCTCGTCACCCACGACGGCGCACGCTGGCTGCCGGACGCGCTCGCCGGGCTGCTCGCCCAGGAACGCCCCGTCCAGGGCGTCGTCGCCGCCGACACCGGCAGCGCCGACGACTCCGCACGGCTCGTCGCCGAGGCCGTCGGCGACGGCAACGTCCTGCACCTCGCCCGCCGCACCGGCTTCGGCGCCGCCGTCGAGGAGGCCGCCCGCACGGCGCCCGTGCTCGGACCCGAGGACCTCCCGTACCTGAAGCGCCCCAGCGGCTGGGACCCCGTCAGCCGCACCTGGAACGACGAGGCCTACGACCTCCCCGAGCTCCCGCACGGCGAACCCGTCCAGTGGCTCTGGCTCCTCCACGACGACTGCGCCCCCGAGCCCGGCGCCCTCGCCGAACTCCTGCGCGTCGCCGACTCCGACGCGTACGCCGCCGTCATCGGCCCCAAGCTCCGCGGCTGGTACGACCGCAAGCAGCTCCTCGAAGCCGGCGTCTCCATCGCCCGCAGCGGCCGCCGCTGGACCGGCCTCGACCGCCGCGAACAGGACCAGGGCCAGCACGACCAGATCCGCGCCGTCCTCTCCGTCTCCACCGCCGGCATGCTCGTCCGCCGCGACGTCTTCGAGGAGCTCGGCGGCTTCGACCGGCGCCTCCCCCTCATGCGCGACGACGTCGACTTCTGCTGGCGCGCCCACGCCGCCGGCCACCGCGTCCTCGTCGCCCCCGACGCCGTCCTCCGGCACGCCGAGGCCTCCGCCCGCGAGCGCCGCACCGTCGACTGCGCCGGCCGCTCCGCCACCGACCCGCACCGTGTCGACAAGGCCGGCGCCGTCTACACCCTGCTCGCCAACACCCGCGGCCGGGCCCTCCCGTACGTCTTCCTGCGCCTCGTCCTCGGCACCGTGCTCCGCACCCTCGGCTACCTCGTCGGCAAGGCCCCCGGCCAGGCCGTCGACGAGATCATGGGCCTCTTCGCGACCCTGCTGCGGCCCGAGAAGATCCTCGCCGCCCGCAAGCGCCGCAAGAACCCCGCCGTCCCCGCGGGCGAACTGCGCTCCCTCTTCCCGCCGCCCGGCGCCACCGTCCGCGCCACCGTCGAACAGCTCGCCTCCCACTTCGGCGGCTCCGACGCCGACTCCGGCGGCTCCCGCCACGGCGTCGTCGAGTCCGGACCCGGCGGCGACGACGCCGACTACCTGGAGATCGAGCAGTTCGCCCGGCTCAAGAAGATCGCCCGCAAGCCCGGACCCGTCCTCTTCGGCCTGCTCCTCCTCGTCTCCCTCGTCGCCTGCCGCAACCTCTTCACCGGCGGCTCACTGGCCGGCGGCGCCCTACTGCCCGCCCCCGACACCGTCTCCGGCCTCTGGTCCCGCTACGCCGACGCCTGGCACCCGCTCGGCACCGGCGGCACCCAGAGCGCCCCGCCGTACCTCGCGGTCCTGGCCGCCCTCGCCGCGCTCTTCCTCGGCTCGACCTCCACCGCGCTGACCCTGCTCCTCGTCTGCTCGGTCCCGCTCGCCGGCTTCACCGCCTACTTCGCCGCCCGCGGCCTCGTCGAGTCCCGGCTCCTGCGCGCCTGGGCCGCCGTCGCGTACGCCTTCCTGCCCGCCGTCACCGGAGCCCTCGCCGCCGGCCGCCTCGGCACCGCCGTCCTCGCGATCCTGCTCCCGCTGATCGCCCGCGCCGCCGTCGCCGCCCACGGCTTCAACCGGCCCGACCGCGGCAGCTGGCGCGCCACCTGGGCGTACGCCTTCCTGCTCACCCTCACGACCGCCTTCACCCCCGTCGTCTGGCCGCTCGCCGTCCTCCTCGGCTTCGGCGTCCTCGTCCTCAGGCGCGGCGACATCACCGCGTACGGGCTGCGCTTCCTGGCCGCCGTCGGCACCCCGATGCTGCTCCTCGCGCCCTGGTCGCTCACCCTCCTCACCGACCCCGGCGCCTTCCTCCGCGAGGCCGGCCTCGACGTCCGCACCGGCACCGCGTCCGCGCTCGACCTCCTCGGCACCAGCCCCGGCGGCCCCGGCACCACCGGCGGCCTCCTCCTGCTCGGCCTCGTCCTCGCCGCGCTCGCGGGACTCCTGCGCGAGGAGCGCCGGTTCGCCGCGCTCGCCGCCTGGACCGCCGCGCTCGCCGGACTCCCCCTCGCCGCCCTCACCAACGGCGCCGACGGCACCGGCTGGGCCGGACCCGCCACCCTCGTGTACGGCGCCGCCCTCCTCGCCGCCGGCATGCTCGGCGCCGAGGGCGGCCGCAGCCGCGTCGCCGCCCACGGCTTCGGCTGGCGCCAGCCCGTCGCCGCGCTCGTCGCGCTCGCCTGCGCCCTCGGCCCCGCCGCGGCGGCCGTCGGCTGGATGATCGGCGGCGCCGACGGCCCGCTGACCCGGCGCGACCCCGTCCAGGTCCCGGCGTTCGTCGCCGAGGAGAGCACCACCACCGACCAGCCCCGCACCCTCGTCCTCGGCGGCACCACCCCCGGCGAGGTCGCCTACACCCTCGTCCGCGGCTCCGGCGCCCGCCTCGGCGACGGCGAACTCATCGCCGCCGCCGACACCGACGCCCGCCTCGACGCGGTCGTCTCCCGCCTCGTCGCCGGCTCCGGCGCCGACCAGACCCAGGAGCTCAGCGGCTACGCGATCCGCTACGTCCTGGTACGGGACGGGGCGCCGCGCCAGATGAACCGCGTCCTCGACGCCACCCCCGGCCTCGCCCGCCGCAGCCAGCTCGACGGCACCGCCCTGTGGGAGGTCGAGCGCCAGATCGGCCGCGTCACCATCGTCCCGGCCGCCCCGAAGACCGCCGAAAGCGACACGGACGCCTCCGCCGACGACACGGACGCGTCCGCCCCCGCCGACAAGCCCGTCATCGTCCCCTCCGGCCCCGTCGAGGCCCACACCGACATCCCGCGCGGCGCCGCGGGCCGCGTCCTGCGCCTCGCCGACCGCGCCGACGAGGGCTGGACCGCCACCCTCGACGGCAAGGAACTCACCCGGACCACCGTCGACGGCTGGGCCCAGGGCTTCACGCTCCCCGCCGAGGGCGGCCGCCTCGACCTCACGCACGAGCAGCCCCTCACCCACACCGCGTGGGTCTGGACCCAGGCCGCCCTCGCCGTCGTCCTCCTCGTCCTCGCCCTGCCCGGCCGCCGCCGCGAGATCGACGACGACCTCCCCGAGGAGGAGCTCGCCATCCCCGCCCAGGCGACCGAGGGCGACGGCCGCCGCGCGCGCCGCCTGCGCGCCGCCGCGGAGGCCGGGGCCGCCGCCGAGGCGTCCGCCGCCACCGAGGGCGCCGACACCGCCTACGAGGACGGACACCCGGAGGCCGCACCGGCACCCGAGCAGATCCCGGTCCCCGACCAGCAGGCGTACGGCACCGAGCAGTGGAACGGCGGCTACGACCCCGCCTACGCCACCCCCCAGCCCCCCGTCGACCAGGGCTACTACGACGGGTACGCCACCGACCCGTACCAGCAGCAGCCGTACGCGTACCCCCAGCAGGGCTACGACCAGCAGCAGCCGTACGCGACGTACGACACCGGCCAGTACCCGGAGCAGCAGCAGTACGACCCCTACGCCTACGGCACCGGCCCCGACGGCGGCACCGTCCCCGGCCAGGGGTACGACGACCACCAGGGGTACGACGACGGCTACGGCTACGGACACCCCCAGGGCCACGAGGCCGAGCAGCAGCGTCCCGACGGGAGCAGCAACCAGTGAAGCGCCCCACCCTCTCCCTGATCGCCGTCGCCACGGCCCTCGCCGCCGTCACCGGCTTCGCCGCCATGACGGCCCCCGACGGCGCCGCCCCCGACGGCGCCGGGGCCACCGCGGGCGCCGCTCCGGCCCGGCTCCCGGTCGAGCGCACCACCCTGCTCTGCCCCCCGGCGAGCACCTCCGAGGTCGCCGAGACCGTCCACACCTCGTACACCCCGCCCGGCACGGCCGCCACGGGCGCCGGCCCGGCGGCCAAGGCCCCCGCCGGCACGGAGGACGCCCGGCCCGTCGCCCAGTTGCGGCTCGCTCCCGGGCCCGCCGCCCCCGCCGACGGCGGCAAGAAGCCCAGGGCCCCCAAGGCCCCTGCCACCGTCACCGCCCCCGGCAAGCCCGTCGTGGCCGAGACGGACGGCGCCCTCACCCCGGGCCTCACCGGCTCCGCCACCGGCGCCCTCGCCCCCGGCTGGACCGTCCAGCAGACCACCAAGGTCCCGGCCGGCGGCGCCCGCGGACTCCTGGGCCTCGCCTGCGGAGCCCCCGACACGGACTTCTGGTTCCCCGGGGCCTCCACCGCCAAGGGCCGCCAGGACTACGTCCACCTCACCAACCCCGACGACGCCGCCGCCGTCGTCGACATCGAGCTCCACGGCCCCGAGGGCGTCCTCGCCTCGCAGTTCCCCGACGGCATCCCGGTCCCGGCCCGCTCCACGGTCCCGGTCCTCCTGCCGACCCTCACCACCGACGCGGGCACCCGGGACGTGACCGTCCACGTCACCAGCCGCAGCGGCCGCGTCGGCGCCGCCATCGGCGCCGCCGACGACACCCACGGCAGCGACTGGCTCACCGCCTCCGCCGACCCGGCCGCCTCGGCCGTCCTGCCCGGCATCCCCGCCGACGCCACCTCCGTGCGGCTCGTGGCCTTCGCCCCCGGCGACGCCGACGCCGACCTGAAGATCCAGCTGGCCACCAAGAACGGCACGATCGTCCCGGCGAGCGCGAGTTCCCTGCACGTGAAGTCCGGGATGACCGCCGCCGTCGACCTGCCGAACCTCACCCGGGGCGAGGCAGCCTCCCTGATCCTCACCCCGAGCGACCCGAAGAAGCCCGTCCCCGTGGTCGCCGCCCTCCGCGTCGTCCGCGGCACCGGCGCCCGCGAGGAGGTGGCGTTCATCCCGGCCGCCGCCCCGGTCACCGCCCGCGCGACCGTCGCCGACAACCGCGCCAAGGCCTCGACGCTCTCCCTCACCGCCATGGGCGGCGCCGCCCGGGTCAAGGTCACGGCCTCGGCCGGCTCCCAGGGAGGCACGCCCGTCTCCCGTACGGTCTCCCTCAAGGAGGGCACCACGGCGGCGCTGACCGACCTGGTGCCCGAGGGCCTCAAGGGCGCGTACGCCCTGACGGTCGAGCCGCTCCCGGGCGGCGGGCGGGTCTACGCGGCGCGGACGCTCGCCCTCCCCGAGGACAGCGTCCCGATGTTCACGATCCAGACGTTCACGGACGACCGCGGCACGGTGGAGGTCCCGACGGCCCGCCAGGACCTGGGCGTCCTCGGCGACTGAGCGCGCGCTCCGGGGACGTCCCGCACGGCCCCGGCACGGCCCCGGGCACGGGCCCCGGCGCGGACGGGCTCAGTCCTGCCCGTACCGGGGATCGACCGACTCGGGGGAGAGACCGAGCAGCTCGGCGACCTGCTCGACGACGACCTCGTGGACGAGCAGCGCCCGGTCGTCGCGGCTCTTGGAACGGATCTCGACTGGCCGCCGGTACACCACGACCCTCGCCGGCTCGTTCTTCTCGGCCGCCACCGAGCCGCCCAGCGGCACCGTCTCGCCCGACACGGGCGGCGGCACCTCCATCACCATGAACTCGACGTCCGCCAGCTGCGGCCAACGGCGCTCCAGCCGCTCCACCGAGTCCAGGACCAGATCGCGGAAGGTGTCGGCCCGGCTCGTCGAGAGCGGCACCTGCGGCGGCGCGACCGGCCCCCGCATCCCTCTGCCGTGCCGGTCGCGGCGACGTACCCGCGGCTCCGACGGGGGCTCCGCGGGACGGTGCGAGGGGCTCGGCGGCACAGGACTGTCCATCACTGACGCAGCGTAACCCTCCCGGGTCTTTCCGCACCGTGGCACGTCCCCGCCACGGCGGGACTTCCGGCCCGCGCCGCCCCTGGCGCACTCCCGCCAGCTGTCGAAACCTGAACATTCCAGCCGACGCAGGGCACGACTCGACGGCCGCTCGCGATCGGCCATCCGGCCCTGGTTGACCGGATTCATACCTAAGAGTGTCCGGATCACCCCCTGCCCCCACCCCCGCGCACCCCCTCCCGCGCAGGTCAGACCCCGCACCACTCGAAGGGGGGTGGCGGACGTCACACCGCGACACGGTGGAGTGACCTGAGGGAGAGTCGTCGCGGCCCGGTCAAGAGTGCGGTACCGTCCAACGTCGTGAGCCCTGTACGTCGCTGTTCGCGCACCGCGTGCGGCCGCCCTGCCGTCGCGACACTGACGTACGTCTATGCCGACTCGACTGCGGTCCTCGGCCCGCTCGCCACCTACGCCGAGCCCCACTGCTACGACCTGTGCGCCGAGCACAGCGAGCGCCTCACCGCCCCGCGCGGCTGGGAGGTCGTGCGGCTCTCCGACGGTTCCGCCCCGAGCCGCCCCAGCGGCGACGACCTCGAAGCCCTGGCCAACGCGGTACGGGAGGCGGCCCGCCCCCAGGAGCGCGCGGCCGGCGCCGGCGGCAAGCCCGGCGGCCGCGGCGGCGACCCCATGGAGGTCGGACGCCGCGGGCACCTGCGCGTCCTGCGTTCCCCCGACAACTGATCCGGGCGAATCCGGGTAGTTTGGCGCTCGTATTCGTACACGCGCCGCACACGCGTGCCAGAACTCAGGAGGGTGGGATCCGTGACTGCCGATCTGTCGCAGATCGTGAAGGCGTACGACGTCCGCGGAGTGGTGCCGGACCAGTGGGACGAGGAGCTCGCCGAGCTGTTCGGCGCGGCCTTCGTACGCGTGACGGACGCGAGCGCGATCGTCGTCGGCCACGACATGCGGCCCTCGTCGCCCGGCCTCGCCGCCGCCTTCGCCCGCGGCGCGACCCGCCTCGGCGCCGACGTCACCCTGATCGGGCTCTGCTCGACCGACCAGCTGTACTTCGCGTCCGGCAGTCTGGACCTGCCCGGCGCCATGTTCACGGCGTCCCACAACCCGGCCCAGTACAACGGCATCAAGATGTGCCGCGCCGGCGCCGCGCCCGTGGGCCAGGACACCGGCCTCGCGGAGATCCGCGCCCTCGTCGAGCAGTGGTCCCGGGAGGGCGCCCCCGAGGCCGCCGCCACCCCCGGCACCGTGACCGAACAGGACACCCTGGCGGACTACGCCGCCCACCTCAAGGCGCTCGTCGACCTGACGGGGATCCGCCCGCTGAAGGTCGTCGTCGACGCCGGCAACGGCATGGGCGGCCACACCGTCCCCACCGTCCTCGACGGCCTGCCGCTGGACGTCGTCCCGATGTACTTCGAGCTCGACGGCACCTTCCCGAACCACGAGGCCAACCCCCTCGACCCGGCGAACATCGTCGACCTCCAGGCCCGTGTGCGCGAGGAGGGCGCCGACCTCGGCCTCGCCTTCGACGGCGACGCCGACCGCTGCTTCGTCGTCGACGAGCGCGGCGAGCCCGTCTCGCCGTCCGCGATCACCGCCCTCGTGGCCGCCCGCGAGCTCGCCAAGACCCCTGGCGGAACGATCATCCACAACCTGATCACCTCCTGGTCCGTCCCCGAGGTCGTCCGCGAGAACGGCGGCACCCCCGTCCGCACCCGCGTCGGCCACTCCTTCATCAAGGAGCAGATGGCGAAGACCGGGGCGATCTTCGGCGGCGAGCACTCGGCGCACTACTACTTCAAGGACTTCTGGAACGCGGACACCGGCATGCTCGCCGCGCTCCACGTCCTCGCGGCCCTGGGTGGCCAGGACGGCCCGCTCTCCGAGCTGGTCTCCGCCTACGACCGCTACGCCGGCTCCGGCGAGATCAACTCCACCGTCGCCGACCAGGCGGCCAGCACTGCCAAGGTCCGCGCGGCCTTCGAGAACGCCGACGTCACCTTCGACGACCTCGACGGCCTCACGGCCACCTCCACGGACTGGTGGTTCAACCTCCGCGCCTCGAACACGGAACCCCTCCTCCGCCTGAACGTCGAGGCCCGCGACGAGGCCACGATGACCAAGATCCGCGACGAGGTCCTCACCCTGATCCGCCCCCAGTCCTGACCCCGCCACCCCCTGCGCGGACGTCACCCCCCGCGTGCGGGCGGCGGGCTTGTGCCTCTCGTTGCGGGCGGCGCCCGCGCAGGCCGTGGCCCCGCCGTCACCCCGTCGTGGACGGCGCCCGCGCAGGCTCTGGCCCCGCCGTCGCCCCGTTGTGGGCATTCGTCCCGCTGGGCGGGACGGGTGGGCACACGGGACGGCGCCCGTGCCGGGCCGAGGCTCTGGTGCCGTAGCCCGCACGGCGAGCGCGGTGCGGGAACCTGCGGCCCTGGCGGGAGCGGGCCGGCCCCGTCGCCGCCCCGCGCGCCCGCGCGGGCCCTGGCCCGCCGTCGCCCCGTTGTGGGCATTCGTCCCGCAGGGCGGGACGGGTGGGCACACGGGACGGCGCCCCTGCCGGGCCCAGGCCCCGGTGCCGTAACCCGCACCGCCGCGAGCGCGGCGCGACAACCCGCGGCCCGCCCGAGGGCGGACGGCCCCGGCCCCGCGCAGGGCCCCGGACGGCGCCCCCGGGGCCAAGCCACCAGCACGCCGCAGCCCCCCGCCCCGGCGGTAGGCTGACCGCCACACCCCCCGTAGGTACGAAGGGACACCCCATGCCGCTCGAAGCCGGCCTCCTGGAGATCCTGGCCTGCCCGGCCTGCCACGCTCCCCTCACCGACCGGACGACGGCCGAGCCCCCGGAGCTCCAGTGCTCCTCCGCGTCCTGCGGGCTCGCCTACCCCGTCCGCGACGACATCCCCGTCCTCCTGACGGACGAGGCCCGCCGCCCGTCCTGACGCCCCACGGGCAACAGCGGCAGCCGGCACACCCGCACCCGCACCAAGCCCCCGGCTGCCGCACACGAACCGCTCCGGGGCCACCCGGCCGCCGCCCCCGAGCCCCCGGCCCTCGCCCCCCTCCCGTCGGCATGCCCGCCGCCCCCCAACAGGGGAGACTCTCTCGGGAGGGCTCGCCGAGCGGGGTGGTTCCCGGTCACGGGCCCGCCAGGCAGGATGGCTCTCGTACGGGCCGCGCCCCGGCGCCCGCGACGTACGGACGTCCGGGACGTACGGCGACGCACCGGCGCGCCCCGGGCGCACCGCCCCACCCGCCCGGCCCGCCCGTACGCTCACCGACCCGCACGCACCGCCCCCGGAGGCCCCATGCTGGACGAGACCCTCCTCGACGCACCGGAAGCCCTCGCCGTCGCCGACCGCCGCGGTCTGCTCCGCGGCGCCGCCGAAGCAGGCGCGCGGGTCCGCACGGCCGCCCGCCACGCGGCCGAGGCCGGCATCGCCGACCTCCGCCCCGAGGGCCGCCCGCGCACCGTCCTCGTGGCGGGCCCCGGCACCGCCGCCGCCGGCGTCGCGGACCTGATCGGCGCCCTGGCCGGCGCCGCCGCCCCCGTCGTACGGCTCCAGCCGACCGGCGTCGCCCCCGCCGCGGGCGCCTTGCGCTGGGCGCTCCCCGGCTGGGCCGGCTCCGTGGACCTGCTGCTCCTGCCGACGACCGACGGTTCTGAACCGGGCCTCGCGCTGCTGGCCGAGCAGGCCTACCGCCGCGGCGTCGCCGTCGTCGCCGTCGCCCCGAACGGCTCCCCGCTCGCCGAGGCCGTCGGCGGCCCGCGCGGCCTGTTCGTCCCGCTTGCGATGGGCCCGCACGAGAGCCCCGACGAGTACGGCGAGAACCTCGCGGCGAGCCCCGGCGCGCTCTGGGCCCTGTTCACCCCGCTGCTCGCCCTCCTCGACCGCGTCGGGCTCCTGGAGGCGCCGCCGGAGGCCCTGGAGAAGGTCGCGGACCGGCTGGACCGCACGGCGGAACGCTGCGGTCCGGCCATCGCCACGTACAGCAACCCGGCCAAGACCCTCGCCGCCGAGCTCGCCGACTCCCTGCCGCTGGTCTGGACGGAGGGCACCGCCGCGGGCCCGACGGGCCGCCGCTTCGCCGCGGTCCTGGCCGAACTGGCCGGGCTCCCGGCCCTCGCGGCCGAACTCCCCGAGGCCCTGCCCGCCCACGGCATGCTGCTGGCCGGCGACTACGCGGCGGGCGCCGACCCCGACGACTTCTTCCGCGACCGCGTCGAGGAGCCGCAGGCCCTGCGGGCGCGGGTGGTGCTGCTGCGGGACCGGCTGGGCGACGGCCTGACGGCGGCCCCGGCGGCCCGCGAACTCGCGCTGGGGCACGAGACGGCGATCAGCGAGCTCGAACCGGAGGAGGGGGACGACCTGGAGACCCTCGCCGAACTCGTCGCCGTAACCGACTTCGCGGCCGTCTACCTCGCCCTGGCGTCCCGGGCCCGCATCGCCCACTGACCCCGAACACTGACGCCGAGCACCGACCCGAGCACCGACCCCGAGCCGCCACCCCGCCGGCCAGGACCGCCACCGGCCCCCACCCCGGGCCCCCACCCTCGGCCCGCGCCCTCGGTCCGGCCCCGCAAGCCCGAGCCCCGGCCCATGAACACCGGCCCCGGCCCCTCGACGTTCCCGGCCGCTCAACCCCCCGGCCCCCTTGGACGTCACCCGACCTTCACCCACCCCCTGTCGTCTGGCATCCGACACACCGTCATCCATCCGAGGAGCTGGAAGGCACCATGGACCGCCTCGTCAACACCGTCCGTCCCTACGCCTGGGGTTCCACGACGGCCATCCCGGAACTCCTGGGCGTCGCCCCCACCGGCGAGCCGCAGGCCGAGATGTGGATGGGCGCCCACCCCGGTGCCCCCTCGCGCACCGAGCGCGGTCCGCTGAACCGGCTCATCGACGCCGATCCCGTACGCGAACTGGGCGAGCGCACCGTCGAGAAGTTCGGCCCGCGCCTGCCGTTCCTCTTCAAGGTCCTCGCCGCCGGCGCCCCGCTCTCCCTCCAGGTCCACCCCGACCTCGACCAGGCCCGCGCCGGCTTCGCCGCCGAGGAGGCGGCGGGCGTCCCGATCGACGCCCCGCACCGCACCTACAAGGACGCCAGCCACAAGCCCGAACTGATCTGCGCGCTCACCCCCTTCGAGGGATTCTGCGGCTTCCGCGCCCCCCTCGAAGCCGCCGATCTCCTCGCCGCGCTGGGCGTCGACTCCCTCAAGCCGTACGTGGACCTGCTCGCCGCCCACCCCGAGGAAGCCGCGCTCCGCGAGGTCCTGACGGCCCTGCTCACCGCCGACCCGGCCGAGATGGCGCACACCGTCACGGAGGCCGCCGCCGCGGCCGGCCGGCTCGGCGGCGCCCACGAGCCGTACGCGCGCCTGGCCCACCACTACCCGAGCGACCCCGGCGTCCTCGCCGCCATGCTCCTGCACCACGTCAGGCTCCAGCCCGGCGAGGCGCTCTACCTCGGCGCCGGCGTCCCGCACGCCTACCTCGCCGGCCTCGGCGTCGAGCTCATGGCCAACTCCGACAACGTGCTGCGCTGCGGACTCACCCCCAAGCACATCGACGTCCCCGAACTGCTGCGCGTCGTCCGCTTCGAGCCGGGCGAGCCGGGCGTCCTGCGCCCCGAGGCCTCCCCGACGGGCGAGGAGGTCTACGAGACCCCGATCGACGAGTTCCGCCTCTCCCGCTTCGTACGGGCCGAGGGCGCCGCCCCGACCGACCTCACCGTCCCCACCCCGCAGATCCTCCTCGCGGTCGCGGGCCGCCCGAAGGCGGGCGAGGTCACCCTCGCGCCCGGCGACTCCGTCTTCGTACCCGCGGGCGAATCGACCGAACTGTCCGGGGCGGGCACGGTCTTTCGCGCGACCGTCGTGGCCTGATGCAACAATGACCGGCCGAACCACGGTGTCAGAGCATCGACGAAGGGAACACGTAGACCCATGAGCGCGTCAGGCGGAACCAAGGCGATCGTGGCGGCACTCGCCGCCAACCTCGCGATCGCCGTAGCCAAGTTCGTGGCGTTCGTCTTCAGCGGTTCGTCCTCGATGCTCGCGGAGAGCGTCCACTCGCTCGCCGACTCCGGCAACCAGGGCCTGCTGCTCCTCGGCGGCAAGAAGGCCCAGCGCGAGGCGACCCCGCAGCACCCCTTCGGCTACGGCCGCGAGCGGTACATCTACGCCTTCCTCGTCTCCATCGTGCTGTTCTCCGTCGGTGGCATGTTCGCCATCTACGAGGGCTACGAGAAGATCAAGCACCCGCACGAGATCGAGGCCTGGTACTGGCCGGTCGGCGTCCTCGTCTTCGCGATCATCGCCGAGTCGTTCTCCTTCCGCACCGCCATCAAGGAGTCGAACGCCGTCCGCGGCGGCCTCTCCTGGAAGGAGTTCGTCCGCCGGGCCAAGGCCCCCGAGCTGCCCGTCGTCCTCCTGGAGGACCTCGGCGCCCTCGTCGGCCTGATCCTCGCCCTCGGTGGCGTCGGCCTCGCCCTGCTCACCGGCGACGGCATCTGGGACGGCATCGGCACCCTCTGCATCGGCGTCCTGCTCATCGTCATCGCGATCGTCCTGGCCGCCGAGACCAAGTCGCTGCTGCTCGGCGAGGCCGCCGGCGTCGAGCAGGTCAAGCAGATCGAGGAGGCCGTCGTCGACGGCCGGTCCGTCACCCGCCTCATCCACATGCGGACGCTGCACCTCGGCCCCGAGGAGCTCCTCGTCGCCGCCAAGATCGCCGTACGCCACGACGAGACGGCCACCGAGGTCGCGCACGCCATCAACGCCGCCGAGGACCGCATCCGCGCGGCCGTCCCGATCGCCCGGGTCATCTACCTGGAGCCGGACATCTACGACGAGTCGGCCGCCGCCAACGGCGCCAACCCCGCAAAGACCCCCGGCGGCAGCGGCCACTGACCGCGCCCCGACGACGAGGCCCCCGGAGCACCCCGCTCCGGGGGCCTCGCCCGTCCCCGCCCCCGCCCCGCCGAGGGACAGGATCCGGCCGAACCCACCCGATGCGGACTGTGGGTCGCCGCGCCGCGCGGTGTAGATTCGAAGTGCCAGACGTCGCTGCTGATGGCGGTCGGGCGGTCCCCACGGACCGGCCGAGGGAGAGAGGGCCTCCGACGACTGCACCGCGCAAACGCCGGGCATTCGTGTGCCCGTGGCCGCCCGACGCGCGGTGCCGGGCGCCTCAACAGACCCTCGCACCCGAACCACGAGGAGCAGCACAGTCATGACGACTGCCGCGCAGCAGGACTTCAAGGTCGCCGACCTCTCCCTGGCCGCCTTCGGCCGCAAGGAGATCACCCTCGCCGAGCACGAGATGCCCGGCCTGATGTCGATCCGCCGCGAGTACGCCGAGCAGCAGCCGCTCGCCGGCGCCCGCATCACCGGCTCCCTGCACATGACCGTGCAGACCGCCGTCCTCATCGAGACCCTGGTCGCCCTCGGCGCCGAGGTCCGCTGGGCCTCCTGCAACATCTTCTCCACCCAGGACCACGCCGCCGCGGCCATCGCCGTCGGCCCGAACGGCACCCCGGAGAACCCGCAGGGCGTCCCGGTCTTCGCCTGGAAGGGCGAGACCCTCGAGGAGTACTGGTGGTGCACGGAGCAGGCCCTGACCTGGCCGAACACCGCCACCGGCGGCCCGAACATGATCCTCGACGACGGCGGTGACGCCACCCTCCTCGTCCACAAGGGCGTCGAGTTCGAGAAGGCCGGCTCCGCCCCGGACCCGTCGACCGCGGACAGCGAGGAGTACGGCCACATCCTCCGCCTCCTGAACCGCACCCTCGCCGAGAGCCCGCAGAAGTGGACCCAGCTGGCGTCCGAGATCCGCGGTGTCACCGAGGAGACCACGACCGGCGTCCACCGCCTGTACGAGATGATGTCCGAGGGCACCCTGCTCTTCCCGGCCATCAACGTGAACGACGCCGTGACCAAGTCCAAGTTCGACAACAAGTACGGCTGCCGCCACTCCCTCATCGACGGCATCAACCGCGCCACCGACGTCCTCATCGGCGGCAAGACGGCCGTCGTCTGCGGCTACGGCGACGTCGGCAAGGGCTGCGCCGAGTCCCTCCGCGGCCAGGGCGCCCGCGTCATCGTCACCGAGATCGACCCGATCTGCGCCCTCCAGGCGGCGATGGACGGCTACCAGGTCACCACCCTCGACGAGGTCGTCGAGACCGCCGACATCTTCATCACCACCACCGGCAACAAGGACATCATCATGGCCGCCGACATGGCCAAGATGAAGCACCAGGCCATCGTCGGCAACATCGGCCACTTCGACAACGAGATCGACATGGCCGGCCTGGCCAAGATCCCGGGCATCGTCAAGGACGAGGTCAAGCCGCAGGTCCACACCTGGACCTTCCCCGACGGCAAGGTCCTGATCGTCCTCTCCGAGGGCCGCCTGCTCAACCTCGGCAACGCGACCGGCCACCCGTCCTTCGTGATGTCGAACTCCTTCGCGGACCAGACCCTGGCCCAGATCGAGCTCTTCACGAAGCCGGAGCAGTACCCGACCGACGTCTACACGCTCCCGAAGCACCTGGACGAGAAGGTCGCCCGCCTCCACCTGGACGCGCTCGGCGTGAAGCTCACGACCCTCCGCCCCGAGCAGGCCGCATACATCGGCGTCCAGGTCGAGGGCCCGTACAAGTCGGACCACTACCGCTACTGATGCCCCGGGCGGCGGCGCCCGCGCACGGACGCACAGCCGCCCAGGACATCCGCAGAGGACGTTCCCGCAGAGGACGTTCCCGTAAGGACGTGGCGGAGTAGAGGATCAAGGCAGGCCCCCGCACCCCCGTGCCGGGGGCCTGCTCCGTCCCCGCTCCCCGTTACCGCCCCTGGAAGCCACCCGAGGACCCATGCCCCGCGGCCGCTATTCGCTCCATGATCCGCACGATCACACCCCCCTCGGTGAAGAACACTTCCACTGCGCGCCCGGCCCCTCCGGCTGGCGCTACGTCTCCCGGACGACCACCCCCTCGGGCGACCACCTCGGCTCCGTCGACCTGGCCGTCGACGAGCTCGGCCGCCCCATCCGACTCGAACTCCACGCCGCGAGCTGGCAGGTCCGCGGCGCGGCCCTCGACGGCGTCACCTGGGTCCGCACGGACCCCACCGGAACCCACGCCACCGAAGGCAATGTGCGCGCCCACGCCTTCACCGGCACGTCCCCGGCGTTCCTCGTCGCGCTCACGCGACTCCTGCGTCTCATCCCCGATTCCCCCGAGACCCGCGTCCGGCTCGTCGCCTTCACGGATCCGGTGCTCGCACCCCTCACGGTCGACCAGTCCTGGGCCCTGCTGAGAAGTGAAGCGCACGCCACTGACAACGGCCCCCTGATCGTCGACCAGTACCAGGTCAGCGCCCTGGACACGGGGGAGCGCCACACCGTCCACATCGCCGGCGACGTGGTCCTCGCGGCCCCCGGCATCGAGCTCGAAGCCCTGGAGACCCCGCCCTCGGTCTTCCCCTGACGCCGCCGCCGCTCAGGCGGGCGGAGCGAACCCCGTGGTTCCGGAACCGGTGCCCGGCTCGGACGCAGGTGCGGAAGGAGCGGCCGGAGCGGCCACGGTCGGCACGGGCGCCGCCACCGGAGCCGGCGCGGCGCCCGCCCCCGCGGTGTCCCCGCGCCCCGGTTCACCGCCCGGCGCGAAGGCCCGACGCGCGTCCCGCGCCTGCCGCTCGCCGACGACCCCGGAGAGATAGGCCCCGGCCGGCACCCCCGGCGGCGGAGGCGCCCCGGTCCGCGCCACCATCTCGTCGGCCAGCCGCTCCGCGAGCCTCCGCCCCACGACGGGGTCGAGCTCCCGCTCCCGCGTCAGGTACTGCCGCACCTCCAGCCACAGCGACTCGGGAACCGCCGACAGGTCCAGCCCCGCGAACCGCCCCGCCAGCCAGGGCGGCGGCGGAGGAACCGCCGCGATCCGCGCCGCCGGCATCCGTTCCCGTACGACCAGGGTCCCGGCGAAGACGTCCCCGAGCCGCCGCCCCCGCTCGGAGACGAGCGAGGCGATCACGGCGACGACCCCGAAGGTCATCAGGATCTCGACCACCCCCATCGCCCCCCGCACCAGCGCGTGCCGGAACCGGATCGGCCCCCCGTCGTCCCGCACCACCCGCAGCCCGCACGCCAGCTTCCCCAGGGACCGCCCGTGCGACAGCGTCTCCACGGCGATCGGCGCCCCCACCAGGACCAGCACGAAGGCGGCGACCGCCAGCGCCGCGACCGCCGCCTCGTCCAGCGCCGCCGACGCGAACGCCACCCCGACCATCACGAGCAGATACGCGGCCCCGACCACCACCACGTCGATGAGCAGGGCCAGCGCCCGGCTCGGCAGCCGCGCGGGCTGCAACCCCAGTACGACGGCGTCCCCCGTCACGAGCCCACTCACGCGCCTGCCCACCCTTCGCCGACCTTCCCGACCCCACCGAACGCCAGTCTGCCAAGCTGACCCCGAGCGCGCCGCAGCAGTACGGACCCGTCCACAGCCAGTGCCTGGAGCAGCAGCCGATCATGGACCTCGACGTCTACGTCACCGCCCACCGCGCCGAGTGGGACCGCCTCGACCAGCTCCTGGGCCGCGGCGGCAAGCTGACCGGCGCCGAGGCCGACGAGCTCGTCGCCCTCTACCAGCGCACGGCCACCCACCTCTCGATCATCCGGTCGAGCACCCCGGACCCGATGCTCACGGCCCGCCTCACCCAGCTCGTGGCCCGCGCCCGGGCCACGGTCACGGGTACCCGCCGCTCCTCCTGGCGCGACGCGGCCGCCTTCCTCACCGCCGGCTTCCCCGCGGCCGTGTACCGCTCCCGCCACTGGTGGATCCCCACCGCGGTCCTCTCCACCCTGCTCGCCGTCCTCATCGGCTGGTGGATCGGTACGCACCCCGAGGTCCAGGCCTCGATCGGCGCCCCCGCCGAGCTCCGCGAGATGACCCGCCCCGGCGGCCAGTACGAGACGTACTACTCCAGCCACCCGGCCGCCTCGTTCGCCGCCCAGGTCTGGACGAACAACGCCCAGGCCGCCGCCCTCTGCCTGGTCCTGGGCGCCTTCCTCGGCATCCCGGTGCTCTGGATCCTCTTCCTGAACATGCTGAACGTGGGCGTCGCGATCGGCCTGATGTCGTCCGCCGGCCGCCTCGACGTCTTCCTCGGCCTGATCCTTCCGCACGGCCTCCTCGAACTGACCGCCGTCTTCGTCGCCGCCGGTACGGGCCTGCGCCTCGGCTGGACCGTCATCGACCCGGGCCCCACCACCCGCCGCGCGGCCCTCGCCGAACGCGGCCGCGCCGCCCTGGGCATGGCGATAGGCCTGGCCCTGGTCCTCTTCGTCTCGGGTCTCATCGAAGGCTTCGTCACCCCCTCGGGCCTCCCGACCTGGGCCCGGGTCACCATCGGCGTCATCGCCGAGCTGGCCTTCCTGGCGTACGTCTACGTCCTCGGCGGCCGGGCGACCCGCGAGGGCCACACGGGCGATCTCGAAGAGTCCTCCCGGAGCGCCGCCCTCCCCACCGCCGCCTGATGTGCGTCGGCCCCCGCGAACCTGCTAGTCTCCTCCGGTGCCCACGAAAGCTGTTGACACGGCGGACGTGGGGAGGTAGATTCAAACGGTTGCCGAGGAAGTGGATACTTCTCGGGCCAGCGGGTAGAGTCTGACTCACTCCGGTCGGGAATTCGATTCCACGGAGTCATCCCGATTCCTTATTCGAATCACGAAAGCCACCGATTCGGTCGGCCGAAATGAATCTGATAAAGTCGGAACCGCCGGAAGGGCCCGGAGCGAAAGCAAAAGGGACCGGAAAGCACCGAGGAAATCGGATCGAAAAGATCTGATAGAGTCGGAAACGAAGGGAGCGCCCGGAGGGCCTGGAAACAGGAACGAAGGAAGCGTCCGCACCTTGAGAACTCAACAGCGTGCCAAAAATCAACGCCAGATTAGTTGATACC
>NZ_JBSFSA010000056.1:0-38604 GCF_053589515.1 Streptomyces sp. NPDC003327
ACCTCCAGGACCTCGTTGATCATCTCCGGGTCGAGCGCCGACGTCGGCTCGTCGAAGAGCATCACCTTCGGGTCCATCGCGAGCGCGCGGGCGATGGCGACGCGCTGCTGCTGCCCGCCGGAGAGCTGCGCCGGGTACTTGTCGGCCTGGTTGGCGACGCCGACGCGGTCGAGGAGGGTCCGGGCCCGGTGTTCGGCTTCCTTGCGGTCCTTCTTGCGCACCTTGATCTGGCCGAGGGTGACGTTGTCGAGGACCGTCTTGTGGGCGAAGAGGTTGAAGGACTGGAAGACCATGCCGACGTCGGCCCGCAGGGCGGCGAGTTCGCGGCCCTCGGCGGGCAGCGGCCTGCCGTCGATGACGATCTCGCCCTCGTCGATGGTCTCCAGGCGGTTGATCGCGCGGCAGAGCGTCGACTTCCCCGATCCTGAGGGGCCGATGACGACCACGACCTCACCGCGGTGGATCGTCAGCTCGATGGACTGGAGGACGTGGAGCGGACCGAAGTGCTTGTCGACACCGCGCAGCACGACGAGTGCGTCACCGCCGTCGGGGACGGGCATGGCACCCTCCTGACTCGCGCCCCCTGCCTCTCTCACGTTCATGCTCCGCCCTGGGCCCGGCCCGCGCACGCCGGATCGGGGGCGCCGGTCCGGGTCCCCGGACCGGGGGCACGGAGCGTGAAGCGTCGCCGCCCCTGAGTGACCCCTGCGCGGCGGGGCGGCCTGGCGGACACTGGCGGTGGGAGAGTCGCGCGTCCGAGGAGGGTCCGCCATGACCATCGCCGCACCCAAGGTCAGCACGCTGCCGCCCGAGCACCGCGAGCGTCTGATGGCCTTCGCCGGGGACGTCCACTTCGAAGCGGGTCACCGGCTCTTCGAGGAACAGCAGCACGCGGACCGGTTCTGGATCGTGAAGACGGGGGCCGTGACGCTGGACGCGAAGGTGCCCGGCCGGGGCTCCCCGGTGATCGAGACCCTCCGCCACGGCGAGCTGGTGGGGCTGTCGTGGATGTTCCCGCCGTATCTGTGCCAGTCGGGCGCGGAGGCCATGACGCCGGTCCGGGCGTACGAGTTCGACGCGCCGGCCGTCCGGTCGATGTGCCGCTCGGACGCGGAGTTCGGCTCCTCGGTGCTGTTCTGGGTGGGGTCGATCCTTGCCCATCGGCTCCACGTGACCCGGGTCCGGCTCCTGGACCTGTACGCCCCGCACGGCAGCGGCATCATGGCGTGAGGCCCGGCCCTCCCCCTGCCGCGGGGCGGGAGGGGGAGGGCCGGGCCGGTCAGCCGGTCGTCGGGTCGGTCAGCCGACGGGCCGGTCAGTTCACGAAGACGACGGCGCCGCCCTGCGTGGTGTCGACGACGGGACCGTACTTCGCGGAGAAGTAGCCGTTGGCCGGACAGGTGCCGGGCCCGCTGGCCTTGGTGAACAACTGGTCCTTGAAGGTGAGGGAGTTGTCGGTGTTTGAGGGGGTGGCGGTGAGGCCGGTGGCCCGGTAGACGCAGGTGGTCGGGCCGAGGATCGTGTTGATCTTCAGGGTGGTCTGGATCGGGCCCGCGCTGCCCGCGGTGACGGTCAGCGAGCCGCCGGAGGTGACGGCGGTGGTGTAGGGCAGGTTGTTGACCGTGATGCTCTGGACGCCGGTGGCGCCCATGATGTTGGTGGTGCAGCTGGCGAGCGTGTGGGCGCTCAGCGACTCGGTGGCGGTGCCGGGGGCGGCCGGATTGCCGGTCACGCTCGCGGTGAAGGCCGAGCTGTTGCAGGTGATGCCGGTGCTGCCGCCCAGGGTGGTGGCGATCCTCGCCGTGCTTCCGGCGGAGAGGGACGCGGTCAGGACGTCGCCGACCGCGACGGAGGGGCCGCTGGACGAGCCGGTGGTGAGGACGGTGCCGGAGGCGCCGGCCTGGGTGGCCGTGGCCAGGGTGGCCGCGACGGCCAGGCCGACGGTGGCGAGGAGTGCGCGCTGCTGCATGAGGGTTCCTTCCGTACGGAGGTGGGGGTGCGGTGCCGGGAGCGGTGCGCGTGGGTACTCGGGGAGTACTCGGGGATACGCGGCGTGCCGGGAGCCGGGACCCGAGGGCGGCCGGGCACGCGGGAGCGCGGTCCCGCCCGGGGTGCGGCGGAGCGCGAGGGTGCACTGCGGTACGGATCGGTGCGTGGTGCTGCGGTCGGTGCGTGATGCTGCGGACCGGTACGCGGTGGTACGGGATGGTGCGTGGCGGTACGGAACGGTGTGCGGTGGTACGGGATGGTGCGCGGCCGCCGCCGGAGCGGATCCGGCGCCACGGATCGCCGGCAGCGGTGTCGTACGCGGTGCGGGGGCGTGATACTCGGTGCGGTGCACGGTGAGGCGCGTCCCGTCCCACGGGGAGCGACGCCACCGCGGCACCCGGGGCACCGAGGCCTTCGAGAGGAAAACCCACGAGGGTTGTAATCCTGTCGAGTATGTGACGTCAACAACCCGCGGAGGATGTGGCCGATGACGAGCGCTCGCGAAGTCGAGGAGGAACTCGTCCTGCCCGGGGCCCGCTCCGGACGCGAACCGGAGCGCTCGCTGCGCCCGGGACCGCGCCGGCTGACCCCCGAACAGGTGGCCTCGCGGCAGCGGGAGCGGCTGCTCGACGGAGTGGCCAGGACGGTCGCGGCGAACGGCTACGCGGGAGCGCGGATCAGCGACATCTGCCGGGCCGCCGGAGTGACCCGGCCCGTCTTCTACGAGCTGTTCACCGGCAAGGAGGACGCCGTTCTCGCCGCCTTCCGGGGCGGCACGCAGGTGGTCGTGCGGGCCATGGAACGGGCGTACGGCGACGAGGACGCGTGCCCGGACTGGCCGGCGTCCGTACGGGCCGGACTTCAGGTGCTCCTGACGGTCCTCGCCCAGGCGCCGGCCTTCGCCACGATGGTGGTGGAGATCGAGTCCCTGGGGCCCGCGGGGCGCCGGGCACGCGCCGAACTTCTGGCCAGTTTTCGCCGGTTCTTCGTGGACGCGCCGCCGGGGCCGTCCTGGGTCCCGAGGCGCGAGCTGGTGGACACGGTGGTCGGCGCCGTCCACGCGGCGGTCCACCGCGCGGTGGACGAGGGCCGCACGGCCGAGCTGCCGACGCTCCTGGACAGTCTGGTCCATGTGGTGATCTCGCCGTTCACCTCGCCGACCGCTTCCCCGTGATCGCCAGGAGGTGGTGGCTGCACGGGAGTTGACCCGCCGGTAACCACGGGTCTACCGTCCGAAAGGTTCCCTGCGGCACGTCTGCCTCCGCTCCACCGAGGAAGACCCGGGCGGGCTGGGGGACTGTCCGCGCCAGGACATCGCCGCGCAGGTCCGTTTCCTCACTCATGTCAGGAGCACCGCATGGCCCTGTCCGAAGGTCCCGAGGCCGTCAGCGCGAACTCCCCCTTACCGGAGGGGGGTTCGCCGAGACGCGGCCGGGTCCGCTTCCGTCGCGCGGCCCTGATGGGCGTCCCCGCCCTGACGGCCGCCGCCACCCTCGTCGTCCTGACCGCGCAAGGGGCGCTCGCCGCCCAGTTCGCCATCTCCGGGATGCCGTTCGTGGTCACCGCCGACACCCTGGAGGGCACCGGCTTCGGCCAGTTCGGCGCCCTCGACAGCATGCCCGAGGGCAGCCCCAACGCGGGCGAGACCGGCGGGCAGATCCTCACGATCGTCACGGCGATCCGGCAGGCCGAGCTGACCAACCTCTGCCAGAGCGTGGAGATCGGCGGCACCTACCTGCACATCACCGCCGGCAACAAGGGCACGCCCGTGAAGGCTTCGGGCCTGACCACCGACTCCACCGAGATCTCCGGCAAGGTCGCCGACTTCGACAACATCGAGATCGGCGGCGACGCGAGCACCTTCGAGAAGCCCCCGATCAAGGGGCCGCTCGGGGTCTTCGGCCAGCAGGCGGACACGGTGAAGATCCGTGACGTGCGGCAGACGAACTACGCCACCACCGCGGTGCGGTTCACCCTGCCCGACCTGCACATGCGCTTCAGCTCGAAGGGCTGCTGAGCGTGACGTCCGGCCGTCGGCACCCCTGGCGGGCCTTCCGGCTCTGGCGGCACCGGCGGCCGTTCGGCGCCGGCCTCGCCCTGGCCCTGGGCGGCGCCGAGATCCTCCTGACCCAGCGTGCCAGCGTCTCCGTGATCCTCGCGGCGGGCGCGGACAGCCTGGTGGGGTACGTGCTGCCGATCCTGATGGTGATCTGCGGCGCGCTGATCGTCCTCAACCCGCGCCAGCGGCTCTTCTACTCGGTCGTGGGCGTCCTGGCCTCGCTCGGCAGCTGGCTCACCTCCAACCTGGGCGGCTTCTTCATCGGCATGATGCTCGGCCTGGTGGGCAGCAGCCTGGCCTTCGGCTGGCTCCCGGACCGGCCCCCGCGGAACCGGTGGCGCCCCTGGCGGCGCCGGAAGGACGCCGCGCGGGACCCGGAGCCGGGCCCCGGAGCCGTACCGGAGCCGGATCCAGCCGTCTGACCACCCGGCACCTCACCTCCCTCGCGCGCACGCGGCCTTCGCGTCACCCGCATCCCCGCGTCCGCCCGCGCTCCCCGAGCGGTGGCTCGCGCGGCCGGGGCGGCGCGGTCGAGGCCCGGTCGCGAAGGGGGCGGCACGGCCGGGGTCCGCGATCATCGGGCGGTACGGTGGGGCGGCACGTCCGACACAGCCGGCACGTCCGGCACAGCCGCACCCACCACCATCCGACGAGCGACGACCAGGCGACGGGGCCCGCATGACCGACCAGCCGACCGCGCGCGAGGCGCTCGCCCTCGTGTGCGACGACTTCACCGAACTCCCCGCTGCCGACGACGAGCCGTTGACCGACGACGGACCCATCGGCTGGCCCGGCTACGCCGCGGCGCACGCCCGCGCCGCCGGCCGCTCCGGGGAGTCGGAGTCCGTCGTCTGCGGCACCGGCACGATCGGCGAGGTGCCGGTGGTGCTGATCTCCTTCGAGTTCCGCTTCCTCGGCGGGTCGATCGGCGAGCGCACCGGGGCCCGCGCCGCCGCCGCGCACGCCCACGCGCGGGCCCACCGGCTGCCCGTGGTCGCCCTGCTGGCCACCGGCGGCAGCCGGATGCACGAGGGCATGCGGGCCCTCGTACAGCTCCAGCGCCTCGCGGGCGAGTCCGCGCTGACCCGGGCCGCCGGGCTGCCGCAGCTGGCCGTGCTGCGCGATCCGACAACCGGGGGCGGCTGGGCGACCCTGGGCGCCGGTTCCGACGTGGTGCTCGGCCTGCCGGGCGCCCAGGTGGGCTTCGCCGGGTCGCGGGTCCGCCCGCAGGGCGCCGATGCTGCCGCGTACACCGCGGAGGCCCAGCTCGCCCACGGCCACATCGACGCGGTCGTCCCGCCCGAGGCGCTGCGGGCCACCGCCGGCCGCTGGCTCTCGCTGCTCACCCGGCCCGCGGCCGGGCCGGTCCCCCCTCCGGCGGCGCTCGGCGCCCCGGCACCGCCCGCAGCCTCGGGGCGCGAGGCCGTGGCCCGGGCCCGGCACGCCGACCGGCCGCGGGCCGACCGCTATCTCGACGCCCACTTCACGCTGCGCGAGGAGATCTCGGGCGACCGCTGCGGCGGCACCGACCCGGGCATGCGCTGCGGCTTCGGCCGCCTCCCCGACGGCCGTACGGTGGCGTACGCGGCCCAGCTCGGCACCGCCACCCTCCCGGCCGGGTTCCGCACCGCCGCCCGGCTCGTCCGGCTCGCCGACCGGCTCGGCGTCCCCGTCCTCACCCTCATCGACACTCCCGGCGCGGCGAACGACCCGGCCGCCGAGCGGGCCGGCGCCGGCCCGGCCATCGCCGACCTCTTCGCGGCCGTCGCCACCGCCCGCGTCCCGGTGACGGCGCTGCTCGTCGGCGAGGGCGGCTCGGGCGGCGCCCTCGCCCTCGCCGCCCCGGGCAACACCTGGGCCACGCCGGACAGCTACTTCTCCGTGATCGCCCCGGAGGCCGCCACCGCGATCCTCAAGCGGGACCCGGAGGACTCCGCGACCGTCGCCGACCAGCTCCGGCTGCGCCCCCGGGACCTCGTGGACCTGGGCGTCGTCAGGGGCGTCGTCGGGAGTGCCGTCGAGCCCGGGAACCGTTCCGGCGCGTGATCCCGGGTTCCGGCGCATGATCCCGGGTTCCGGCGCGTGATCCCGGGTTCCGGCGCGTGATCCCGGGTTCCGGCGCATGATCTCCGGGACAGCGGGCAACCGCCGGGAGACCGGGTGACGGTGCCGAAGAACCGGCGGAGCCGACCCCGGAGCCTCACGGAGGTCCGATCATGGTTCCCCTTCTCCTCGTCCTGCTGCTGATCCTCATTCTGTTCGGCGCCGGTTTCGCCGTGGAAGTCCTCTGGTACATCGCCATCGCCGTCCTCATCCTCTGGGTGATCGGCTTCTTCGTCCGCGGAAGCGGTGGGCGCTGGTACCGCTGGTGATCCGCCGGGGCCGTGCTCCGGTCAGCGGATATCGCATGAACCGGTCATCGGACGTCGCTGGTCACCGAGCGTGAGCGAATACACCAAGGAGGCACCCATCCCCCCATCGGGACGGGTGCCTTTCCGGTAAAACGGTACTTTTTAGGACGAATCGTGTCAGACGTGCTCACGGCGGGAATCCTGTTCCCAGAACGCTCGACCGACGGACCGCGCCGAGGCCTCCCACGGCACGCGGCGCAGCCCATCGCCCCCGTCGAAGGAGCCCCATGTCCAGCGCGAGTGACCGACCGGCCACCCTTACGCGACCCCCCGCGGACGGCGCCGCCTCCGGCGCGGCCGTGCGCAGGGCGGCGCTCGACGGACTGCCCGAGCCGGTCCGTCCGACCACCGTCTCCACGGACGACGCCCGGACGCTCTCCGTCGACCTCTTCCGACGTCTCGGCGAGCTCGACGAGGGAACCGCCGAGTACGCCTACGTCCGCAACACGCTCATCGAGCTCAACCTCAGCCTGGTGAAGTTCGCCGCCCGCCGGTTCAAGAACCGCGCGGAGCCCATGGAGGACATCATCCAGGTCGGCACGATCGGTCTCATCAAGGCCATCGACCGCTTCGACCCCGACCGGGGCAGCGACTTCTCGACCTTTGCGCTGCCGACCGTCGTCGGCGAGATGAAACGTTTCTTCCGCGACACCAGCTGGGCCGTACGCGTGCCCCGCCGGCTCCAGGAGCTGCGCATCGACGTGGCGAAGGCCCTCGACGCCCTGGAGCAGCGCCTCGGCCACCAGCCCACTCGTGCCGAGCTGGCCGAGCAGCTGCACCTCACCGAGGAGAGCGTCGCCGAGGGCGAACTCGCGGCGAACGGCTACGCCGCCCGCTCCCTCGACGCGCCGGCCGGCGACGACACGGCGGGATCGGGCGCCACCGGGCGCCAGGTGGCCGTCACGGAACCGGCGTACGAGCTGATCGACTGCCTGGAGTCCCTGAAGCCGCTCATCGCGCGGCTGGACGACCGCGACCGCGAGATCCTGTCGCTGCGCTTCGGTGAGGAACTCACCCAGGCGGAGATCGGCCGCCGCATCGGCCTGTCCCAGATGCACGTCTCGCGCCTGCTCTCCCGGATCCTCGGCGAGCTGCGCGAGGGGCTGATCGGCGAAGGGCTCAGCGACGAGGAGCCCAGCGAGGACGTTCCGGAAGGGTGACCTCCAGCCATACGACCTTGCCGGTCGCGCCGTCCGGCTTCCGCTCGCTCCCCCAGTCCGCCGCGAGCCGGTCCAGCAGCATCAGACCGTGCCCTCCGGGCAGGGCGGGCGAGCGGGGCGCCTGGCGGCGCGGCGGCTCGGGGCTGGCGTCGGCGACCTCGACCCGCAGCGTCCCCCCGGCGTGGCGCAGCACCAGCTGCTCGGGGCCCCCGGCGTGCAGGCAGGCGTTGGTGACCACCTCCGACACCAGCAGCAGGACGTCCTCCACCCGCTCCCTCGCCGCCTCGCTCGCCGGAGGGGTCCAGCCCCAGTCGGCGAGCGCCTCGGCGGTGAAACGGCGGCAGCGCGAGACGGCCCCGCGGCTCCCTGCCAGGACCAGCCTGCGAACCTGACCTCGGTCGCCGCCGCCACTCGCGCCTCCGGTGTCGGCGCTCTCCTGGTGTTCCACCGCCCACCCCCTCCCTTACGGCCGGTCGTCCGGCACCGTCAGGTCGGTAAGTGCCCCGCCGAGGTCCTCGTACACGCGAAAAACGGTCCGGGCCCCGGTGATGTCGAACATGCGCTCGATCGGCGGGAGCAGTCCGGCGAGGTCGAGGCGTCCCCCGACGGCCAGCAGGGCCGTACGGGCCCGCAGCAGCGCGTTCAGACCGGTGGAGTCGCAGAACCGCAGGCCGGAGCAGTCGACGACGATGCGCACCCCGGGCTCCGCGTGCCGGTCCAGCGCCTCGTCGAAGGGGCCCACCGTGTCGTGGTCGAGCTCCCCCGACGGGCTCAGGACGACGGTGCCGGGGTACGACGCGGGGGCGACCTCCACGGCGAAGCGGCCCGCGCCGGGCGGCCGCGCCCCACGGTCGGCTCCGTCCGGGGCGGGGCCGCCGTGGTCCGGGCCCGCGGGATGTTCGTCCTCCATGTGCTCGCTCTCCCTTCGTGTCGCCGTGACGCACTCCCCCCAGTCAACCTGTTTCGGCCACCCGGAGAAAGCCGGACCCGGCGAAAACACGCTCGGACGGGCGGTCGAAGCCGTCCGAGCGCGGAGGCGGCAGCGGCAGCGGCAGCGGCAGCGGCAGCGGCAGCGGCAGCGCGACCGTACGACTGACGGGGCCCGCACGCGGTCACGTCCGGGGCGCGGGACCGCTCGTGGAGCGCATGCCGGCGCGGTAGTGCGAGGGCGAGACGCCGTAGTGGTCGGCGAAGGCCTTGCGGAGCGCCTCCGGCGTGCCGAAACCACAGCGCACGGCCACCGCCGCCAGGGGGAGCGTGGTGGAGACGAGGAGGTGCGCGGCCGTCTCCGTACGGACGGTGCGGACGTAACGGCCGGGCGGGCGTCCCAGGTGCTCCGTGAACAGCCGGGTGAGGTGCCTCGGCGTCATCCCGGCCCGGGCGGCGAGGGCGGGAGTGCTCAGGTCCTCCTGGGGGTGGGCGGCGATGTGCGCGACGAGGACGCGCACCGTGTCGTCGCGGGGCGGCGGGGCCGCGGTGAACAGGCTCATCTGGCTCTGGTTGCCGGGGCGCTGGAGGTAGACGACGAGGTGCCGGGCGACCCGGCGCGCCAACTCGGGGCCGTGGTCCTCCTCGACGAAGGCGAGGGTGAGGTCGAGCGCGCTGGTGATGCCCGCCGACGTGTAGACGTTCCCGTCGCGGATCCACAGGGGCGCCGGGTCGACCGTGACGCCGGGGTACCGCTCGGCCAGCAGGGGGGCGAACTGCCAGTGGGTGGTGGCACGGCGGCCGTCGAGGAGCCCGGCGGCGGCCAGGACGGCCGCGCCCGTGCACACGGAGGCCACCCGGCGGCTCTCGCGGGCGAGGCGTCCGACGTGGCCGACGAGACGGGGGTCGGCGGCGAACCGGTCGACCCCGAGGCCGCCGGAGACGACCAGGGTGTCCAGGGGCCCCCTCGTGCGCTCCAGCGCGTCGTCGCTGCCGAGCGAGAGGCCCGTACCGCAGCGGATGGCGCCTCCGCCGGGCCCGATCACCCGCACACGGTAGGGCACGGCGATGTCACCGAGGCCGTTCGCCATGGCGAGCCCGGTCGTCACGCAGGCGATGTCGAGCAGCTCGGCCGCCTCGAACCCGACGACCACCATCAGGCGCTCCGTGCGTCCCCCCATGCGGGCGACCCTATCCCGCACGGACACGCACCCCAAGGGGACGGACGTCCCGCGGCCGCGCGCTCCCCGCGGGGCTGGTGCGCGCCGCACAGTGAGGACATGACGATCCGTTCCCTCGGCCGCCGTTGGCCGACCCTGCTCGCGCTCGCCCTCGCCCTGGTCACGTTCGTCGACGGCCTCCCGCCGACGGGCTTCCTCGCCGCGCTGCTCGTCGTCATGCCCCTGTGCTACCTCGGCTTCGGCGCCGTCAGGGGCGAACTCCGCGACCGGCGCGCGCTGGTGGTCCAGCTCGGCGGCCTCCTCGGCTTCTGCGCGCTCGCCGCGCTCACGCTCGCCCTCGACGGCCGGGTCGCCCTGCACGCCGTGGCCGCCGGCTGGTTCGCCCACGCGTTCTGGGACCTCGTCCACCACCGCTCGGGCCGGTGCGTCCCACGGGCGTGGTCGGAGTGGTGCGGGGTCGTCGACGCCTCGGGCGCGCTGGCGATCCTCCTGCTGGTCTAGGCCGTCGGCGCCCCCTGCCTGAGCGTCGGCGCGGGGCCGGTTGCGCTCCCCGTCACCGTCCGTCGCGCGGGCGGAAGCGCGGGAACCACCGGCCGCCGACGTCCTTCGCCCGACGCGGGCAGAGGGAGGCGTGGTCGCCCCCCTCGGGTCGCGCGGCGGTGGCGCCGCGCTGGAGCACGCAGCGGCTGTGGGGTTCGCGGGGGTCACCGCGGCCGGCCAGGGCCTCCAGGGCCCCGCACCCCGGTCCCGGCCTCCGTACCCCGGGGGCCGTGCTCCGGAATCCGTACCGCTCACGCCGGGCTCGACGCGGGCCGGGTGCGGGGCCGTGTGCGCGGGGGAGGCAGGCGCACGGGATCGCCAAAGCGGGCCGGCGCGGCCTCGTCGAGGTGGTGCAGCAGGTGGCGCAGGGCGGTGTGCGCCTGGGGCGCGTCCAGGCGCGCGTCGAGGTGCGCGAGGGCGCGGCGGGCCCGGCGGCGGGCACGGCCGGGTTGCCCGGTGCGGTGGTCGGCGAGGGCACGGGCGTAGTGGGCCAGGGCGGTTGCCCAGGTGTCGTGGCGTCCCGCCCGCTGGGCGAGGGCGCGGCGGGCGGTGCGTGCGGCGAGGGCGGGGGCGGTACGGGTCTGGACGACGGCCAGCGCGGCGAGGCTGACCATCGGGGTGGGCCCGCCGGGCGCGTCCGGGGGGACGGTGTCGGCGGCGTACCGGTAGTGCTCGGCGGCCGCGTCGTGGTCGTGGCGCCGCCAGGCGAGGGTGCCGTGGGCGTGCGCGATGCGCCCCACGAGGGCGTCGTCCCCGGCGAGGACGGCGGCGCGCCAGGCGCGGGCCAGGAGGCGGCGGGCGGCCACGGGGTCCGAGCCCGCGGTGAGCCAGCCGGCCAGCCACTGCCCCCGGGCGGCCAGGGGGCTGTCGGTGGGCAGGCGCGGCAGCAGCGCGAGGACGTGGGCCGCCCCCGCCTCGGCGTGCTGGTGGGCGGCCCACCAGAACCAGAGGTGGAGGACGCTCTCCAGGGCGATCTCGGCATCGCCGCCGTCCGGACCGGCGTTCTCGGGACCGACGCTCTCGGGACCGGCGCTCTCGGGACCGGCGTTCTCGGGACGGGCGTTCTCGGGACGGGCGGGGGCGGGTGGGTGGGCGGCGGCCCGGCGCGGGAGGTCGGTCAGGTCCTCGTGCTCGTCGCGGACGAGGTCGACGGCCTGTTGCTGGAGTCCGGTGTTCCAGAGCGTCTCCGCGACGGCGGCGACGCTCGCGCAGTGGCGGGCGTGGCGGTCCCGTGCCGCCGCCGTCTCGCCCGCGGCGGCGAGCCGCTCGGCTCCGAAGTCGCGGGCGGCCCGCGTCATGCGGTAGCGCGGCTCGCGCACCGCGCCGAACTCGCCGTGCGCGGACAGGACGCCGACGGCGGCCAGTTCGGCGAGCGCGGGCGGCACCCGGTCGGCGGCCAGACCGGTGTCCTCGCACACGAAGGTCGCCGCGTGCGCGGTGAAGGAGCCCGCGAAGGTGCTGAGGCGTCGCCAGACCGCGCGTACGGCGGGGTCGCACAGGGCGTGCACGGCGCCGATCGACGAGCGGAGGGACCGGTGGCGCCGCACGGCCGCGCCGGCGCTGGGGTCGGCGAGCCAGCACTGCCCGTGCGCGAGCCGGGCGGCCAGCTCTCCGACGCTCGTGCCCCCGAGCTGGGCCGCGGCCAGGACCAGCGCCAGCGGTACGCCCTCCACCAGCGCGCACACCCGGTCGACCGCCCGCCGGTCGACCACCGCCGTTCCCCCGTGCCGTACGGCCAGGGCGTGGAAGAGCTCGGCCGCGGGCGAGAGGCCTGCGGCCGGGGCGTCGGTGCCCAGAGGGGCGAGGCGCAGCACCCGCTCGTCACCGAGCCCGAGCGGCCGACGGGCGGTGATCAGGATCCGCAGGGTCGGCAGGCTCATCAGGAGCGACGGCACCAGGCCGGTGCAGTCGGCGTGGACGGGGTCGACGTCGTCCAGGAGGAGCAGGAGCTCCCCGCCGGGGAGGGACCGCACGGCGGTGGCGAGATCCGGGGTTCCGGAGCGGCCGCGGCCGTACGTGCCCGTCGCGGCGTCCAGGGCCCGGGCGATCCGCGCCGCGAGCGCCCAGGGCCCGAAGGGTACGCCGTCGTGCCAGCGGACGCGGACCATCGCCTGCCAGGGGCCGTCCTGCGGCGAGGCGGCCGCCAGGGCGAGACGGCTCTTGCCGACCCCGGCCGCGCCCGTCACGGTCACGAGCCGATGGGCGCCGAGGAGCCGTCGCAGGCGGGCGTGTTCGGCGTCGCGTCCGACCAGGCCGTCGAGATCTGCTGCGCCCACGTTCCCACCCCATCCGGTCGGATCATCACCACGGCGGTGACGCCCGGTCGCGGCCCGGCGGGTACGGCTTCCCGAAACCCGCAGGTCCTCGTAGCAGAACCGTCACTGCAGAGGCGTCACCGCACCCCAACGTCCCGTCGGCGCGCAAGGTAGCGGCGGCGGGACGGCTATCACCCGCGACGGTGAAAGGACCGTGCTCGGCTGACGCGGCGGGGTGCGCCCATGGGGCGTGCGCAGGCGGACCCGGGGCCGTGCGCATGTCGATCCGGTCCGTACGCAGGTGGGCACGGCTCCGTGCGCAGGTGGACCCGGGGCCGGGGCAGGCGGACCCGGACCCCGGAGGCCCGGCGTACGGCTCAGCCGGTGTGCAGGATCCGGAAGCGGTGGGGGTCCGCCGGGTCGCGGTCGACGACCTGGACCGGCGGCCAGGCCCACTGCCACACGCCGATGCCCGGCGTGCGGGTGAACCGGATCGGTCCCCGGGTGCCGTCGACCGCCACGCGCGGCCAGGCCGCGGCGACGGCCGCTCGGTCCGTCCCGTGCGCGCGCAGCACCTCGGCGAGGACGGCGACGGCGTCCCAGCCCTCGAAGGCGACGAAGGAGGGGGCCTCGCCCAGCCGCCGGCGGAGTTCCTTCCCGACGCGCTCGCCGAGGGCGTCGAGGGGCTCGGGCAGATACCGCAGGAACGGGACTCCGGCGCCGTCCCCGCCCAGCGCACGCGCCCAGCCGGGGAGTTCCGGCTGCCCGGCCGGAGCGCCGATCAGGAGTTCGGCGAGCCGCACGTCACGGCGCGCGGCCCGCACGATCGGCACGGCGGGATCCGGGGTGCCGACCAGCAGGAGGAGCGCCGACGCGTCGTGCGCGACGAGGGCGTCGCACACGGCCTCGGGGGTGAGCGCGGTCGCGTCGAGTTCGACGACCGTGCCGCCGCGGTCGGCGAGGTGGTCCCGCAGCAGGCGGGTGCCGGTGGCCCAGTAGACGCTCGGCTGGGTCGCCACGGCGACCCGGCGCCGCCCCGCGCCGAGCAGGAAGTCGGCGTAGACGCGCCAGCCGTGGGACTGGGCCGGGGCCAGGCGCGCCACCCATGACGTCGGTTCCTCGACGAGCGCGTCGAGCACCGCCGAGGAGCAGAGGAACGGCACGCCGAGGGCGGCGGCCCGGGCCGCCGCGGCACGGGCGACGACGCTGTGGTACTCGCCGACGACGGCGACGACGCCCAGGGCTGTCAGTTCGTCGACGGCGGCCGCCGCCCGCTCGGGGTCGGCCGCGGTGTCCCGGACCACCAGCTCCAGCGGCCTGCCGTCGATCCCGCCCGCGGCGTTGACCTCGCGCGCGGCCAGTTCGAGCCCCGCGAGCAGGTGGGTGCCCGCCTCGACCCAGCCGGGCCGCGTCAACGGAACCAGTGCGCCCAGCCGGACGGCGGCTCCGCCGGTGCCCTCCGCTCCGGCCGACGACGACGACGGCGGCAACGGCGTGAGGGCATCGGACGGACCGGACGGAGCGGGTGGCATGTGCGGCGTGTGCATCGGGTGTGCCCTCCCCTGGGGCGGTACGGTCCCGGCCGCGCGACGGGCCGGGGCACCGTCCGGCACCGGCGGCTCCCCCGCGGACCCGGGTGATCACGTCGGCCATTGGATACCCATTCTCCGCAGGCGATCAAGCGGATTGCCGCCGGGCCACGGGGAGTCCGCCGCGACGCGACGCCCACCGACCCGGAGCGCGGCCGGCTCAGACCGACAGGAGGAACCCCCCGATCTGGTAGTCCAGGCCGTCACGGAACTCCAGGTGCGGAACGGCCCGGCGCATCGCCGGATACAGCGCGGGCGGCACCTCGTGCCACGCGGTCTCCAGGAACTCGTCGTCCCGGGGGAACAGGTCCCTGATCCGCAGGATCTCCGCCCGGTGGAGGCTCGTGACATGGGCGGCCTGCTCGTCGCCGTCCCAGCCGATGAGCTCCCACCCCAGGGTTTCGGTGCTGGAGGCGCCGGCGATGCCGGTGGTGCCGGAGGTGTCGGTGTCGTTCATCCGCCTACGGTACGTGCGCTACACGCCCGGCCGGGTGCGCACCCGGGTCGGCCAGCGGTGGTGCAGGGCGTCGATGTGGAAGGCGTGCGCGTGGCGGGCGCCGGTCCCGGCGAGGTGGGGGTGGTCGGCCGGCAGGTCGGGGTGCGGGTGCTCCAGGGTGACCGGGTCCCGGCGGGGCCACAGGCGGGCGGCGGCCACCGTCGCGAGCATGGCCACGGCCGCGAGCACGACGGCCGAGGCGGCGGGGCCGGGGCGGGCGGAGAGCCAGCCGGCCAGCGGGTAGGTGAGCAGCCAGCAGCCGTGCGCGAGGGAGAAGCGGGCGGCGAAGGCGGCCGGCAGGTCGGCCGCGTCGGCGGAGCGGCGCAGCAGCCGGCCCGCCGGGGTGAGCACGGCGGAGGTGGCGGCGCCGAGGAGGCACCAGAGGGCGAGGAGCGCGGGCCAGGACCAGGCGCCGGGCCCCACGGCGAGGCCGAGGGCGAGCAGGGCGAGCGCGCCCGGCAGGACGAAGGCGGCGGGCAGCATGAGCGCGCGGTCGGCGAACCGGTCGAGGAGCCGGGGCAGCAGCAGGGCCAGGACCATGGAGCCCGCGCCGTACGCGCCGAGGGCGAGCGCCACGTCGGTCGCGGGCCTGTGGAGGGTGTGCCGGACGAGCCCGACGGTGCCGACGAGGACCGTCGCCCCGGCGGCGGCCACGGCGAGTTCGAGCGCGAGAAGGGCGCGCAGGCGCGGCGTGCCGAGAAAGAGCCGGATGCCGAAGAGGGCCTTGGCGCGGGGGGCCTTGGCGCGGGGGGCGTTGACGCGGGGCCCGGCGCCCCGGGCGCCACCGGCCGCCGCCGTGGCCGCCGGACCGGTCGGCGCCTCGGCGGTGGACGCCGGAGCCGGAACCGCGGGGAGCCGGACGGAGAGGACGAGGAGGGCCGAGACGAGGAAGCCCGCGGCGGTGCCGGTGAACAGCCCGTCGTACGGGACGAGGGTCAGCAGGGCGGCGGCCAGGAGCGGACTGAGCAGGCTCTCCGTGTCGTACGCGAGCCGGGAGAGGGAGAGCGCCGCCGTGTACTCGCGTTCGTCCGGCAGGACGTCGGGGACGGTCGCCTGGAATGTGGGCGTGAAGGCGGCCGAGGCGGCCTGGAGCAGGACGATCACGGCGTACGTCTGCCACACCTGCGTCACGAACGGCAGCGCGAGGGCCGCCGCCAGCCGGACGAGGTCCGCGGTGACGAGCAGGGCGCGGCGCGGGACGCGGTCGGCGACGGCGCCGACGAGCGGCGGGACGGTCACGTAGGCGGCCATCTTCACGGCGAGGGCCGTGCCCAGGACGGCCGTGGCGTCCGGCCCCGCGAGGTCGTGCGCCAGGAGGCCGAGCGCGACCGTCGCGAGGCCCGTGCCGAGGAGGGCGACGACCTGGGCGGTGAGAAGGCGCCGGTAGGTGCGGTTGCGCAACACGGACAGCATGGGCACGCCCCTCGCTCGGCCACGGAGGTGGTTCCTCCCTCACCGTAGCGGACGCGTGCATGATTGCGCACATGTGTACGTGTACGGGGTCGCCGCCCGCGGAACTCGTCCGAGGCCGCCACCGCGCCGCCACGGGGCCGGGGCTCGGTCGTACCGGGACTCAGTCGTGCCAGGGCTCTCCGGTCACCTGGTGGTCGGCGCGGCTGATCGCCTCGACGACCAGGCGCTTGAGGTGGCCGTCCGGCATTCCGTACACGACGCGCCGCCCGTCCTTCCGGGACTGGACGAGCCCGCCGAGCCGCAGCTTGGCCAGGTGCTGGCTGACGGCGGGCCGGGCGGCGCCGCACGCCTCGGTCAGCGCCGTCACGTCGGCCTCGCCCCTGGTCAGCAGCCAGACGAGCTGGAGCCGGGTGGGGTCGGACAGGAGCGCGAACACCTCCGCCGCCGCCGAGAGCTCGGCGGCGCCGGGCGTCCGCTGGTGCGCACGGGGCGCGGGTGGGGCTGGTTCGCGGTCCGACATGGCGCCATCGTAGACAAGCGCGCCGCCGCGCCCGCCCGGCTCCGTCCGGGAACCGCCCGGACGCGGGACGAGGCGCCGGGGCAGGCCCTCCTACGACCCCCGGCGGACGCGGGCCGCGCGGCGGGCCTCCGCCAGGCGGCGGGACTCGGCGGACTTGCGGGACTCGTTCTTCGCGCGGCCGGGACGACCCGGAACCGTACCCATGCCGCGGAAGGCGGCCGCGCCCTTCTGCGGGCGCTCGGCGGCCTGGGCGCCGTCGACGGGGACGCCGGACGGGGCCTTGGCGCCGGTGATGCGGCTCAGCTCGGCCTCGCCGGAACGGACGCGGGTGACCCGGGGCCGGATGCCGGCCTCGGCCATGAGGAGCGCCACGTCCTTGCGCTCCTCGGGAAGGACGAGGGTGACGACGCTGCCGGAGGCGCCCGCACGGGCGGTACGGCCGCCGCGGTGCAGGTAGTCCTTGGCGTCGGCGGGCGGGTCGACGTTCACGACGAGGTCGAGGTCGTCGACGTGGATGCCGCGGGCGGCGACGTTCGTGGCGACGAGGACGGGCACGGCCCCGGTCCTGAACCGCTCCAGGGTGTGGGTGCGCTGCGGCTGGGACTTCCCGCCGTGCAGCGCCGCCGCGCGCACGCCGCTGCCCTGGAGGTGCCGGGTGAACCGGTCGACCGCGTGCTTGGTGTGCAGGAACATGATCACCCGCCCGTCCCGGGCGGCGATCTCCGTGGCGGTGGCGAACTTGTCGGGTCCGTGCACATGGAGCACGTGGTGCTCCATGGTGGTGACGGCACCGGCGGGAGGGTCGACCGAGTGGACCGTCGGGTCCTGGAGGTAACGGTCGACGAGCTGGTCGACGTCCTCGTCGAGGGTGGCCGAGAACAGCAGCCGCTGGCCGTCCGGGCGCACCGCGTCGAGGAGCTCCGTGACCTGGGGCAGGAAGCCCATGTCGGCCATCTGGTCGGCCTCGTCGAGGACGGTGACGCCGACCCGGTCGAGGCGGCAGTCCTTGCGCTCGACGAGGTCCATCAGGCGGCCCGGGGTGGCGACGACGACCTCGGCGCCGTCGCGCAGGGCGGCGGCCTGACGGCCGATGGACATGCCGCCGACGACGGTGGCGAGGCGGAGCCGCAGCGCGTCCGCGTACGGGGTGAGGGCGTCGGTCACCTGCTGGGCGAGTTCCCGGGTGGGGACGAGCACCAGGGCGAGCGGGCGCTTGGCGTCGGCGCGGCGGCCCGCCGTACGGGCGAGGAGCGCGAGGCCGAAGGCGAGCGTCTTGCCGGAGCCGGTGCGGCCGCGGCCGAGGACGTCCCGGCCGGCGAGGGCGGCCGGGAGGGTGGCGGCCTGGATCGGAAAGGGGGTGGTGACGCCCTGGTCGGTCAGCGTGCGCAGCACCGCGTCGGGCAGCCCCATCGCGGCGAAGCCCTGCATCACGGCGGAGCCCTCCGTCGCGGCGAAGTCCTCCGTCGCGGGGAGCGCGGGAGCACCGGACGACGCGTCCGGGCGGTCGGAGCGGTCCGAGTCGTCCTGGGCGTCCGCGGCGCCGGGGAGGTCGGAGCGGTCCGTGTGACCGGAGTGGTCGGAGCGGGTCATGAGAGGGCGGCCTTCCTCGGCGGGGCTGCGGTACGACGGCGACGGCCGACGCCCCCGCCCTGGGGGCGGGGGCGTCGGCCGCGACGGACGTGCGACGTCAGGCGGGAAGGATGTTCTCCGCCTGCGGGCCCTTCTGGCCCTGCGTGACGTCGAAGGTCACCTTCTGGCCCTCCTGCAGCTCACGGAAGCCGGAGGTCGCGATGTTGGAGTAGTGGGCGAAGACGTCCGGGCCGCCACCCTCCTGCTCGATGAAGCCGAAGCCCTTTTCCGAGTTGAACCACTTCACGGTGCCGGTAGCCATACCAAAATCTCCTTCGGGGCAGTGCCCGGACCGCACACCGTGTGCGCTCCGGCGTCGCCGCGATGATTGCCCCGTCCGGAAAACACCGAAAAAACAAAAAGTGCCCGGCAACGTCACGTCGCCCGAGCACTTGAAGTCTATGGGAACCACAACTGCAACTCCTTCGACTGTACCGTGCCGACGCGCTGCACGAAAGCGCACTCGCACTCCGGGCGCGTCGTCGTCACGCGGCGGGGCCCGGGGCGGGGTGCAGAGTGCCGAGGAATCGCACGTGGGGACGCCCGTCGGGGCCGGGCCTGGTCACGGCGGCACGGACTCCGTAGACGTCGGCGATCAGCTCCTCGGTGAGCACCTCGTGGGGTTCGCCCGCGGCCACCACCCGGCCCTCCTTCAGGACGACGAGCCGTGCGCAGTGGAGGGCGGCGAGGTTGAGGTCGTGCAGGGCGACGACGGTGGTCAGCCGCAGGCCGGCGATCAGGGACAGGAGTTCCAACTGGTGCTGGATGTCGAGGTGGTTGGTGGGCTCGTCGAGGAGCAGCTCGCGCGGTTCCTGTGCGAGGGCGCGGGCGATCTGGACGCGCTGGCGTTCGCCGCCGGAGAGCGTGCGCCAGTTCCGGTGGGCCCGGTCGGTCAGTCCGGTGCGCGCGAGGGCGGAGCGGACGGCGGCCGCGTCGGCCGCGGAGGGCCCCGACCAGGCGCGGCGGTGGGGGACGCGGCCGAGCCGGACGATGTCGGCGACGGTGAGGTCGACCTGCGTGTCGGCGTGCTGCTCGACGGTGGCGAGCCGCTGGGCGACCGCGCGGCGCGGGATCGTACGCATCGGGTCGCCGTCGAGGGTCACGACGCCGGTGTCCGGGGCGGAGACCCCGGCCAGGAGGCGCAGCAGCGTGGACTTGCCCGAGCCGTTGGGGCCGAGGAGACCGGTGACGGTGCCCGGCCGGGGGGCGAGGCTCACGCCGTCGAGGACGAGGGCGCCCCCCGCCGTACGGGAGACGCGCTCGGCGCGCAGCCCGACCCCCGGTCCGGCCACGGGCCCGTGCGAGGGTCCGGCCACGGGGCCTTCCGGCGGCGCCCCGGGTGCCGTGCCGTGGGGTGCGGGGGTCGCGGTCACGGGGTGCTCCCGGTGCCCCCGGCGCTGCGGGTGCGGTAGAGGACGAGGACGAACGCCGGTACGCCGACGAGGGAGGTCACCACGCCCACCGGGACCTCCTGGGGGTCGAGGACCGTACGCGCGAGGGTGTCCGCCCAGACGAGGAAGACGGCTCCGGCGAGGGCGGTCACGGGCAGCAGCCGGGTGTGGCCGGGGCCGACGAGGGCGCGGACGGCGTGCGGCAGGACGAGCCCAACGAAGCCGATGGCTCCCGCGGAGGAGACCAGGGCGGCGGTGAGCAGGGCGGTGACGGAGAGCAGGACGAGGCGGGTCCTGGCCACGGAGACGCCGAGCGCGGCCGCCGCCTCCTCGCCGAAGGCGAAGGCGTCCAGGGTCCTCGCGCAGCCGCCGCAGACCAGCACGGCCGCGGCCAGCACCGCCCCGCACACGGCCACGTCGGTCCAGTCGGCCCCGGCGAGCGAACCGAGCAGCCAGAAGAGCACCCCCCGGGTGGTCTCCGCGTCGGCGGCCGTCATCACGACGAAGGAGGTGAGGGCGGAGAACAGCTGCATGGCCGCGACGCCGGCGAGGACGACCCGGTCCGCCGACCCGCCGAGGGTGTGGCTGAGCAGCAGGACGAGGGCGAAGGAGCAGACCGCCCCGGCGAAGGCGCCTCCGGTGACCGAGACGACTCCCCCGCCGACGCCGAGGACGACGACGGCGACCGCGCCGGTCGAGGCCCCGGAGGAGACGCCGAGGACGAACGGGTCGGCGAGCGGGTTGCGCAGCAGGGACTGCAGCACCACCCCGCAGACGGCAAGCCCCGCGCCGCACACGGCCGCGAGGAGGGTGCGGGGCAGGCGGAGGTTCCAGACGATGCCGTCCCGGATCGGGGAGAGGCCGGAGACGTCCCCGCCCAGGTGGGCGGCGACCGTGGACCAGACGTCGCCGACCCGGATGTCCGCGGGGCCGAAGGTGATCGCCCCCGCGACGGAGGCGCAGAGGAGCACGACCCCGCCGAGGACGCCGAGCCCGAGGCCGACCCCGCGCGGGCCGGGGCCGGGGCGGCGATCGGGCTCGGGGCCAGGGCCAGGGCCGGAGTCGGGGCCGAGCGTGGTGGTCACGCGCCGAGCCCGTACGAGCGCAGCGCGGCCGCCACCTTCTCGATGCCCTCGACGGTGCGGAGGGTCGGGTTGAGGGCCTGGCCGCTGAGGAGCACGTACCGCTTGTTCCGTACCGCCGTCATGTTCCGGGTGACGGGGTGGGACTCCAGGAACGCGATCTTCTTCGCGGCGCTCTCGCCCGACTGCGCCCTGCGCGTGAGGTCGCCGATGACGAGGACGTCCGGGTCCCGGTCCGCGACGGTCTCCCAGTTGATCCGGGGCCACTCCTCGCGGGTGTCGTCGAAGACGTTCCTGATGCCGAGGGCCCCCGTGACGATGCCCGGCGCACCGCAGCAGCCGGCCATGTAGGGCGCCTCGGCGTCGGAGAACCAGTACAGGACGGACGCGTTGCCGAAGTCGGCGCCCGCCGTGGCCTTCGCGACGCGGGCCCTGAGCTGGGCGACGAGCCGCTCACCGCGCTCCGGGACGCCGAACACCCGGGCCAGGTCGCGGATTTCGCCGTACACCGTCTCCATGGTGAGCGGGCGGGTGCGGACGCCGTCGCCGTCGCCGCTGTTGTCCTTGCCGACGCAGTCGGTGGGCGAGAGGTAGGTGGGGACGCCGAGTTTCTCGAACTGCTCGCGGGGCGCCACCCCGCCCTTGCCGAGGGTGTAGAGGAAGGAGGCGGTGGCGAAGTCGGGCTCGGTGTCGAGGACCTTCTCGAAGGACGGGTAGCGGTCGGCGAGCCGGGGAACTCCGGCGTTCGCCTTTTCCAGGCCCTTCAGGACGGGGTCGGTCCAGGTGGCCGTGCCGACCATGCGGTCCGCGAGGCCGAGCGAGAGCAGGATCTCCGCCGACCCCTGGTCGAGGGCGACGGCCCGCTGCGGCGCACGGTCGATCCGCACGCGCTGCCCGCAGTTGTCGAGGGTGACGGGGTATCCGGAGGCCGCGGGCCCCTCGGCCCGGTGGTCCGGTGCCGGTGAGGCTCCCCCTCCCCCGCATCCGGTGGCGAGCAGGACTCCGGTGAGGAGCAGCGCCGCGGTCCGGGCCCGGCCACGGCGGCCACGAGCACGGGCAGGGGGAAGGAAGGGGGCACGGGTCGTGCGGGAGGGGTGTGCGAGCGGCACGGAGCGTCCTCTGCGTCCACGGCTCATACGCGGAGCCTGTCGTACGGTGCTCCCCGGACGACGAGACGACGCCGGGGCCGCCAGCAGGTCTTCGGACTCGGGGTCGTCCGGACGAAGCGCCTTCCCGGGTCCGTCGTGCCCCCAGTGGCCGATGCTCCGCCCGTCACCCTCACCGCTGCGCGTCAGTTCCGGATTCCCACCGGATTCCCTGACCCGTGTGCGGACCGCGGCTCTCGCAGCGGTCCGTACAGAGGTACGACTGGCCCGGGCAAGTTACCACAGGGCCATGCCCCTTCCGCCGGTCGGCCCGGGCGCCGCGGAGCAGCGCGGCGAGGGACGAGGGGGTGTCTCAGGCGGGTGTTTCAGGCGGGTGTCTCCGCCAGCTGCCTGATGCCGTCGAGCGTGGCCTCCATTCCGGCGCGCAGTTCCTTGACCCGGTAGGCGACGATCTCGTCCCGCCGCTCGGGGGCGCGTTCGATCGCCAGCGTGAGGCCGCTGCGGCCCGGTCCGACGCGGACCGTGTGGCTCAGGAGCACTCCGTCGCCGTCCTCCCGCAGGTCGAAGCGCCAGGAGGCGAGGGCCCGCGCGGGGTCGGTGTTCGGTTCGCCGAAGCGGCCGTCGGCGTCCACGACCGCCCAGGCGAAGGTCCGCGGTTCGTCCAGCTCCACGACCCGGGAGACGGTGCGCCACTCGCCGACCAGGGAGTGCCGGTTGAAACCCTCGAAGCAGGCGCCGACGGCGGGCTCCCGCGCGCTGTCGAGCCAGGCGACCCGCTGGAGTTCGGGGCTCAGCCGGGCGGGCAGCCCGATGTCGGTCACGAGTTCCCAGAGCCGCTGCCACCCTGCCCGTACGAGCGTCTCGCACCGCACTTCCGGCGCGCCGGTGATGTCGTCCATGCCGTCCCCTCCGTCGGTGGCACCGCCCCGCACGGCGCGGCGTCCGGTTCGGCACGCTAGTCGGCCGGGGCGCCCCAACGCGCCTGCGCACGCTTTGAGATGGATCACAGCGTGGGCCTTTTGCGCGTGGGCCGTTTGCGCGTGGGCCGTCGGGAGTGGAGGAGCGACCCCGCTCTCGTCGCGACGCGCGAGGGCTTAAGCGGGGAGGGGAGGGGGGTAGCCGAAGAGGCTGCCCGTACCGGTGATGTCCAGGAGACGGGCGACCCGGCCGCCGGCCGCGACGATCGTGACGGGCCGGTGCTCGGCGAGGGCCTCGTGGCGGACGCGGAGCAGGACGTTGAGGCCGGTGGAGTCGCAGAAGGTGACCTCGGACATGTCGAGTGCGAGCCCGGCGCCGTCCTCGCACTCGGCGAGGGCGTGCACGAGGGCCGTGTCCAGGTCGGCGGCCCGGTCGAGGTCGATGTCCCCGGAGAGGCGGACGACGGTCGTCCCGGGCGTACTGAGGACGTGGATGCCTGTCGGGCAGGGGTCCGGGACCTGCGGTGGCGTGGGCGCCTGCGGGTTCGGGAGCACTGTCACGACTCCTCCTCGACGGGCGGTGCTGGGCATGGGGGACACCCCGATCCGGGTCTCCCCGGAGGGGCATATGCGTCAGTATTTACCTGAAAAACACTTCGCATAGGGCGCCGAAAACCCGGGAACACCGCCTTCATGGGAATCGGTGGAGACGGTCAGGGGTGGACGTTCCTCACGAACCATGCCCGGGTCCTGCTGGCGATCGCCCGCGACCCGGACATACGCCTGCGCGAGGTCGCGGCGCAGTGCGGCATCACCGAGCGCACGGTGCAGGCCATCGTGGCCGATCTCGTACGGGCCGGTTACGTCTCGCGCAGCCGCGCGGCCGACGGTCGGCGCAATCGGTACCGGATCCATCCGGACGCCCCCTTCCGCCACCCGGCCGAGGCCGGCCACGAGATCGCCGGACTCCTCGACCTCTTCACCGGCCGGGACCGCGTGTAGCGACCCACCGGGACCGCGCGTGACGACCGCCCGGGACCGCATGTGGCGGAATTTTGATGAAAACGATTTCCACTGTCGATACAGTGGGCCCGCTCGGCCGGTGGGGCCGGGCGGGAGGGGGTACTCAGCCATGCCCGGAACGCGGATCCCACCGCGGAGAACACCGCAGATCGCCCCGCGGGGTTCCCGGCGGAGACGACGCACGGCCGCCGCCGCGGCGGCGGCCTGCTTACTGGTCCTGCTGCCCAGCGCCTGCACCTCGTCCGGCGGTTCGGACCGCGCGGCGCCGCCCGCCGCGGCGCGCGGCGCGCAGGACGTCAACGCGCACCCGGTGTCGGAGCTGCGGGACGGCGGCGAACTGCGCGTGCCGGTGGACGCGTTGCCGACCAACTACAACCCCGTCCAGGTCAACGGCGCGCGCGTGGTCACCTGGCAGCTGGCCGAGGCGATCCTGCCACGCACCTTCGATGACGGCGCCGACGGCCAACCGGTCCTCTCCCGCGCCTACTTCGCCTCCGCCGCGGTGACCTCGACCTCCCCGCAGGTCATCACGTACACGATCACCGAGGGCGCGGTCTGGAGCAACGGGCGTCCGCTGTCCTGGGAGGACCTGCGAGGACAGTGGCAGGCGCTCAGCGGGCGGAACACCGCCTTCGAGGCCTACAACAACGTGGGCTACGCGGACATCTCCTCGGTGGAGCGCGGGCGTTCGGACCGCGAGGCGGTCGTGACCCTGCGCCGGCCGTTCGCGGAGTGGCAGGGGCTGTTCACTCCCCTGCTGCCCAAGGAGGCCACCGCGTCGCCGGAGGCCTTCAACACCGGCTGGCTGGAGTCGCCCGTGATCACCGCGGGGCCCTTCGCCGTCGAACGCATCGACCGCACCGGCAAGACCATCACGCTCCGTCGCAACCCCGCCTGGTGGGCGCGGACTCCGCCGCTCGACCGGATCCTGCTGCGGGTGCTCGACCCCGCCGCGCGCGCCGACGAACTCGCCAACCACGGCATCGACATCTACCCGATCGGCGCGGACGTGGACCTCTACAGCCGCGCCGCCACCCTGCCCGGCGTGGAGATCCGGCAGGCCCCCGAACGGCTCGCCGGACAGCTCACCTTCAACGGGGCCGCGGGCGCGCCCCTCGCCGACGAACGGCTGCGCAGAGCCGTCGCCCGGGCGGTCGACCCCGCCGCGATCACCCGGGCGCTGCTCGGCCGGATCGTGCCGGACGCGCAGCCGGTCGGCAACCACGTCCTGCCGCCCGGCGACCCCGGCTACCGGGACAACTCGGCAACCCTGCCGCACGACGCCGCCGCCGCGGCCCGGGAGCTCGACTCCCTCGGCTGGCGGCGCACCGGCGACCACCGCGAGCGGGACGGCCGACGGCTCTCCCTGCGCCTGGTCGTCCAGGCCACGCCGGTCGGACGGGCGGTCGGCAGCCTCGTCCGTGAGCAACTGCGCGCCGTCGGGGTCGAGACGCGCACCGAGTCCGTACCGCTGGAGAAGTTCTACGACGGCTATCTGCTGCCCGGGAACTTCGACCTCATCGCCTTCGAGTGGACGAAGTCCGCGTCCCCGTTCGCCCACGACCGGCCGGTCTTCCAGAAGCCGCGCGGCGACGACCACGGCAGCAACTTCGGGCGGATCCACATCCCGGCGATCGACACCCTGTACGACCAGGGGCTCGCCGAGCTCGACCCGGTGCGCCGCCGGGCCATCGCCAACCGGATCGACGTCCTGGCCTGGAAGCACGCCCACCATCTGCCGCTGTACGCCGGCTCCGGCGCCTACGCCGTGCGCGCGGACCTCGCCAACTACGGGGCCCGCGGCCTCGGTTCGTACGGATTCGAGCGCGCCGGATACCTGAAATGAGCCGTCCGCGCGAGGTCGCGGGAGTCGGGGTCCGGTTGCTCGGCAGGCTCGCCTGGCGGCTGGGGCTGTGTCTGGCGGCGACGCTGGTCGCGTACGTGCTCGCCTCCCTCAGCTTCGACCCGCTCGCGGAGCTGCGGGGGCAGCAGCCCCGGCCGCCGCAGGCCGTCATCGACGCGCAGGCCCACCGGCTGGGCCTGGACACGCCGTTGCCGGCCCGGTTCCTGCACTGGCTGGCAGGCGTGCCCAGGGGTGACTTCGGCGAGACGGTCGGCGGACAGCCCGTCGCCGACGAACTGTGGCGGCGCTGCGGCACCAGCCTGCGGCTGTTCCTCGCGGGAAGCCTGCTGGCGATCGTGGCCGGGGTGCTGTGGGGGGTGTGGAACGCGCTGCGGGACGGGCGGCCCAGCGACCGGCTGTCGCTCCTCGGCTCGCTGGTCCTGCTCGCGGTCCCCGTGTTCGTCCTCGGAACCGTACTGAAGATGCTCTGGCTGCCCGTCAACGAGGCCGCCGGCACCCAGCTCCTCTACTTCTCGGCCGAGACGACGCCGGGCGCGACGCTCACGGGCTGGGCCGAGGTGTCCGACCGGCTGCGGCACCTGGCGCTGCCGACCCTGGCGATCGCCCTGCCCCAGGCCGCGTTCTACAGCCGCTACCAGCGGGCCGCGATGCTGGACGTGCTCGCCAGTGACCACCTGAGGGCCGCCCGCGCGAAGGGCCTCCGTCGGCGTACGGCGGTGCTGCGGCACGGGCTGCGCATGGCGCTCATCCCGATGGTCACCCTGTTCGCCTTCACCTTCGGGCTGCACCTGACCGGCGGCGTGTTCACCGAGCGGATCTTCGGCTGGAGCGGGATGGGCGACTGGCTGCTCACCGGCGTCCAGTACGAGGACACGGCGATCGTCGCCTCCGTCACCCTCTTCGTCGCCGTTCTGGTGGTACTGGCCGGGTGGCTGGGCGACGCCCTCCTCGCGCTGCTCGATCCGCGCGTGCGCAGGGCGGGGGCGTGGTGAGCGGCTCCCGGCCGGCGGACGCGCCCCGGCCGGCGGACGCGCCCCGGTCGGTGGACGCGCACCGGCCATGGGACGCGCCCCGGTCGACGAGCCCGTCCCGGCCTGCCGGCGCCTCCCGGCTGGTGCGCCTCGCCCGGCTGAGGAGGTCGCCGCTCGCGGTGGCGGGCGCCGTGCTGCTCGGCCTCGTCGTCGCCCTGGCGGTCGTCGGCCCGTTCCTGCGGCCGTACGACCACGTCGCCCAGGACGCGGGGGCGGCCCTGGTCCCGCCGGGCGCCGACCACTGGCTCGGCACCTCCCGGCTCGGCGAGGACCTGTTCGCGCAGTGCGTCCGGGGGCTGCAGAAGTCCCTGGTGGTCGGGGTCGTCGTGGCCGTCCTGTCGACGCTGCTCGCGGCCGCGGTCGGGCTGACGGCCGGCTTCGTCGGACGGTTCGTCGACCGGGCGCTGATGTGGGGGGTCGACATGCTGCTGATCCTGCCGTCCTTCCTGCTGCTCGCGGTGGTCTCGCCCGTACTGCGGCAGCGGTCCTGGCTGTGGATGGCGCTCGTGCTGGCCCTGACGCAGTGGATGCTGACGGCCCGGGTGATCCGGGCGCGGGCCGTGAGCCTGCGGGAGCGGGAGTTCGTCCGTGCGGCGCGCTGCGCGGGTGCGCCCACGGGGTGGATCCTGCGGCGCCATCTGCTCCCCCATCTGGTGCCGCTGCTGGTGATCGACTGCACGCTGCACGTCGGGGCGGCGATCCTCGCGGAGGCCGGGCTGAGCTACTTCGGCTTCGGGATCCAGCCGCCCGACGTGTCGCTGGGCTCCCTCGTCGCGGCGGGCAGCGGCTCCGCGCTCACGTATCCGTGGGTGTTCGTCGCCCCGACGGGCTTCCTGGTCGCGACGGTGACGGCGGTCGGACTGCTGGGAGAGGCGCTGCGGCGGGTGCTCGACGAGGCGGACGGTCACGAGGGCGACGGTGACGGGCCGGACGAGTCGGAGCCTCACGAGTCGGACCGCCAGGAGTCGGGCGGCGCCGAAGGGGGACGGTCATGAAGGGGAAGACGATGGACGCCGACCGGACGACGTCGGCCGGGGGCACCCCGCTCCTGGAGGTGCGGGGGCTGTCCGTGGCCTTCGCGGCGGGCAGGCCGGCGGTGCGCGACGTGAACCTGACGGTGGCGCGCGGCGAGGCGCTGGCCGTGGTGGGCCGCTCCGGTTCCGGGAAGTCCGTGACGGCGGCGGCGGTGATCGGCCTGCTGCCCGGCACGGCGGAGGTGCGCGGTGCGGTGCGCTTCGACGGGCGCCCGCTCCTGGGCCTGTCGGACCGCGAGCTGTCGCGGATCCGGGGCGAGCGCATCGGGACGGTGTTCCAGGACCCGCTGGCGGCGCTGAACCCGGTGATGACGGTGGGCCGGCAGATCGCGGAGGCGGTGCTCGTCCACCGTCGCGTGCGGCGCGCCGAGGCGTGGGACCGGGCGGTGCGGCTGCTCGACCGGGTGGGCATCCCCGACGCGGCACGGCGGGCCCGCGCGTATCCGCACGAGTTCTCGGGCGGGATGCGGCAGCGGGCGGCGATAGCGACGGCCCTCGCCAACGACCCGGAGCTGCTCGTCGCGGACGAGCCGACGAGCGCCCTCGACCTGACCGTGCAGGCGCAGATCCTGGACCTGCTGGACACGGTGCGGCGGGAGACCGGCTGCGCCCTGCTGCTGATCACCCACGACCTGGGCGTCGTCGCGCGCGTCTGCGACCGGGTCGCGGTGATGCGCGACGGCGTGCTCACCGAGGCGGGTGAGGTGGTCCCGCTGTTCTCGGGCCGCGCCCCGGCCGAGGGGCACCTGGGCGAACTCCTCAGCGCGACCCGCCGCATGTCCCTGGCCCCACAGGACATCGTGACGACAGCGGAACGAGCGGAACCCGGGGCGCGGGGACTACCGGTTCCCGGACCCATGAACCAACCGGAACCCGGGGCACGGGCACACCCGGAACCCGGCCCCCGGGACCAACCGGAACCCGGACCGGAGCGGCAAGCGGAAGCCGTCGCCGGGCCCGCGAAACCGTACGTCCTGCGCGTCGAGGGGCTGCGCCGCAGCTACCGTGCCGGACGCGCGGGTCTCCTGGGCGGTCGCGGCGCGCCGCTCCGCGCGGTCGACGGCGTGGACCTCGCCCTGCGGGAGGGCGAGGCGCTGGCGCTCCTCGGCGAGTCCGGCTGCGGCAAGACCACGACGCTCGACGAGATCCTGCGGCTGCGCGCGCCGGAAGCCGGCCGGATCGAGGTCCTGGGCCGGGACACGGCCGGGCTGACCGCCGCTGCCCGGCGGGCGGTACGGCGTGAGGTGGGCGTGGTGTTCCAGGACCCCTCGGCCTCGCTCGACCCGCGCATGCGGGTCGCCGAGATCGTCACGGAGCCCCTCGCCGTACAGGGCGTCCCGGCGCCCCAACGGGCCTTGCGTGCGGCAGAGTTGCTGGACCTGGTCGAGCTTCCCGCGCGGCTCGCGGGGGCGCGGCCGACCCGGCTGTCCGGCGGGCAGCGGCAGCGGGTGGCGATCGCCCGGGCGCTGTCCACCCGGCCGCGTCTCGTGCTCCTCGACGAGCCGGTGTCGGCGCTCGACGTCCCGCTGCGGGCCGGGGTGATGGACCTCCTCGACGGGCTGCGGCACGAGCTCGGGCTCTCCTACGTGCTGGTGTCGCACGACATCGACGTGGTGCGGCGCTCCGCCGACCGGGTGGTCGTCCTGTACCTCGGCCGGGTGGTGGAGAGCGGGCCGACCGCGGACGTCCTCGAACGGCCGCTGCATCCGTACACGCGGGCGCTGACCGACGCCTCCCTCACGCTCGATCCGGAGCGGGAGCGGAACCGTGAGCGGATCACGCTGCGGGGCGATCCGGCGGCGCCGTCGCCGAAGGACGCGGGCTGCGCCTTCCGCCACCGGTGCCCCCTGCTGCCCTCCCTCGACGCCGCCGTGCGGGAGCGGTGCGCGGGGACGCGGCCCGCGCTCACGTCGACGCAGGCGCCGTCCGCACCCCCGCCGCCCGGCCCGTCCGGCGAGCGCTCGGGCCGGCTCGTGGCGTGCCATGCCGTCGTCCACAAGCGGCGGCCTTCATTCCTTCGTTGAAAACGATTCTCGTTGCGTATTACGCTCACGATGCTTTCTCCGGCGCCGCACCTGCCTGCCGGAAAAGCCTCCATGACGAGAAGATCAGGAGTCCGCACCACGATGAGCACTCCGCTGTATCTCGCACCACGACTCGAACCCCGGCTCTCCTCGCTGCTCGACGAAGCGGGGTGGCTGCACGAGCTCACGCATGCCCTGGGTTCACCGCTCAACGTCGTCCTGCCGGACGGCATCGCCGACAACGTCCAGCGTTTCCAGGAGGTCTACGACCGGCACCGGCTCGCCGGGAACATCTACTTCGCCCACAAGGCCAACCGCTCCAGCGCGCTGGTGCGGCGGCTCGCCGCCACGGCGGCGCACGTCGACGTCGCCTCGCTCGGCGAGCTCCAGCACGCGCTGGGCTGCGGTTTCGCCCCGGACCGGATCATGGCGACGGGCCCCAAGAACCCCGAGTTCCTCTGGCTCGCCGCACGCACGGGCATCACCCTCAACGTCGACTCGGCCGACGAACTCGCCCAGCTGGCCGAGCTGGTGGAGCGGCACGGGCTGCCGCGGGTCCGCGTGCTGCTGAGGCTGTCCGACTTCGACAGCACCGGCGTCACCGTGCTCACCCGGCGCAGCCGCTTCGGCACCCCGGCGTCCGCCGCCACCGGACTGCTCGACCTGCTCGACAAGCACCGCGACTCCCTCGACCTCGTGGGCGTCGCGTACCACCTCGACACCATCGCGCCGGCCGAGAAGGCGACCGCCTTCGAGGGCTGCGTCCGGGTGCTCAACGAGTGCGCGGCGCGCGGCTTCCGGCCGCGGGCGGTCGACATCGGCGGCGGCTTCGGCGTCGACTACCTCGCCGACGGAGCACAGTGGGAGGAGTACACCTCCGAGCTCACCAACGCCGTGCTGGGCCGGCGGCCCCCGCTGACCTGGCAGGGGCACGGTTACGGGCTCCGCAACGACGCCGGGACCCTGCGCGGCGCGCTCGGGCTGTACCCGGCGCACCGGCCCGTGTCCGGTCCGCGCTACTTCGCCGAACTCCTGGAGACCCGGGGGCAGTCGCTCGGCCGTCCGCTGGCCACGCTGCTCCTGGAGAACCTCTACGACCTGCACGTCGAGCCGGGGCGGGCCCTGGTCGACCAGTGCGGCGTCGCGCTCGCCCGGGTCCTGGAGGTCCGCGACACGCCGTCCGGCGACACGTTCGTCCGGATGGAGATGAACGCCTCGGACGTCAGCCTGGAGGAGCACGGCGTCCTGATGGACCCCGTCCTGGTGCGCCGCCCGGGGAACAGGGGCGCGAGCGGCGTCGGGGCGGTGCCCGGCGCGGGTGGGCCCGTCGGGGTGTACCTGATCGGAAACCTGTGCCTGGAGGCGGACTTCCTCACCCGGCGCATGGTGTTCCTGCCGGAGAGGCCGAGCCCGGGGGACCTGCTCGCCTTCGCCAACACGGCCGGCTACTTCATGGACTTCAGCGCCGACCACGCGCTGCACCAGCCCGTGGCCCGCAAGGTCGCGGCATACCGGGACGGCGGCGCCTGGCGCTGGTGTCTCGACGAGAACTACTGGCCCAATCTCTGTACGGGGGAAGACTGTTGAGGTACGACTCGATCACCGAGGTCATCGGCGACACACCGCTCGTGCGGATACCGCCGGAGATACACGGGCTGCAGAACATCGATCTGTACGCCAAGCTGGAGATGCTCAACCCCTTCGGCTCCGTGAAGGACCGCGCCGCCTGGAACATGGCGCGGCCCCTGCTCGCCGAGGACGCGGACGGCCAGGGCGCGCCGCGCACGGTCGTCGAGCTGTCCAGCGGCAACACCGCCAAGGCCCTGGCGGTCATCGCGGGGATGCACGGACTGCCGTTCAAGAGCGTCACCAACCGCATGAAGGTCCCGGAGATCAAGGACCTGCTGCTGCTCCTGGGCGCGGAGATCGAGGAGCTTCCCGGGCAGGCCGAGTGCCTGGACCCGACGAACACCGAGGACCCGCTCACCAAGATCCACCACATGCTGTCCGCCGAGGCGGACACGTACATCCACACCGATCAGTACTACAACCCGCTGAACGTCCAGGCGCACCAGGGTGCGACCGGGCCGGAGATCATCAAGGACCTCGGCGGCGCTGCCCCCGACTGGTTCATCGCCGCCGTCGGCACCGCGGGCTCCTCCACCGGCACGGCCCGCGCGCTGCGCGAACACGACCCGAACGTCGGCGTCATCGGCCTGGTCGCCCACAAGTCGGACTTCATCCCGGGCATCCGCAACATCGACGAGGTCCACGAGGTCGGCCTGTTCGACCCGACCACGTACGACACGATCGAGTCCGTCTCCGCCGACGAGGCGATCGACGGCATGCTCACCCTGGTGCGGCGCTGCGGCATGCTCGCCGGGCCGACCGGCGGCGCCGCCTACTTCGGTGCCGTCCGCCACCTCCGCGGGATCGACGCCGGACTGACCGAGCGGAAGACCGCCGTCTTCATCGTCTGCGACCGCGTCGAGAGCTACATGAGCTACGTGAAGCAGCGCCGGCCCGAGCTGCTGCGGCAGCCCGCGCGCCGCAACTCCGTCGCCACCCTGACCGAGGCCGAGCTGGCGGCCGCCACCGTGATCACGACCGGAGAGGCCCGTCGGTGGATCGACGACGCGCGGCCCCTGGTCGTCGATCTGCGGGGCTCCTTCGCCTTCGACGCGCTGCACATCCCCGGCTCGGTCAACATCGTCGACGAGATCTTCGCGGAACTCCTGCACGGCGGACTGCCGTTCGGCCGCAACCAGCCGGTGCTGCTCGCCTGCCCGGTCGGCGAGCAGTCGGTGCGGTACGCGGCGCTGCTGACCCGCATGGGACACACCGACGTCCGCAGCCTCGAAGGCGGCATCATCGCCTGGCGCGACGCCGACGGCCCGTTGGTGAGGGACTGAGCCATGACCCTCGACACCAGCCTGAGCGCCGTCTCCTCGATCGACGAACTGCGGGACTGGCAGGACCGGTTACGCGAGCAGTTCCCGATCGTCACCGCGCACCCCGAGGTGCGCTACCTGGACAGCTCCGCGACCGCGCAGAAGCCGCAGGCCGTGCTCGACGCGGTCCACCACTACCTGACGACCAGCAACGCCAACGCGGGCCGCGGCACCTACCCGTGGGCCAACCGCACCACCGAGCTGATCGAGCAGGCCCGGGAGCGGGTCAAGCGGTTCTTCAACGACCCTGCGCCCGAGCGTTCCCGGGTCCACTTCACCAGCGGCACCAGCGAAGGCCTGCGGACCGTCGCCCGTGACTGGCTGACCGGCTGGCTCCGCGACGGCGACGAGATCGTCGTCCCGTTCGCCGACCACCAGGCCAACGCCCAGCCGTGGCTGGAGGCCCAGCGCCTCCTCGCGGAGCGGGGCGTACGGATCACCGTGCGCGAGATGCCGTACGAGGACGCCTCCCGCGACTACGACCAGGCGGCGCTGGCCGCGCTGATCACCCCGCGGACCCGGTTCGTCGCCGCCACCCACGTCCACCACGTGTACGGCGCCGACATGAACGTGCACCGCATCCGCGCCACCGCCGGCCCCGACGTCGTCATCTGCCTGGACGCCGCGCAGAGCGTCGGGCACAAGCCGGTCGACCTGACCGCGCTCGACGTCGACTTCGCCGTCTTCTCCGGGCACAAGGCGATGGCCCTGCCCGGCGTCGGCGCCATCTGGTCGCGCGGTGAGCGCGGCCCCGCGTTCGAGCCGGGCGGCTGGAACGGCAGCCCCAACACCAGCGGCGTCGTCAGCCTGCACGCCGCCCTGGACTGGCTGGACGAGGCGGGCACGGACCGCATCGAGCGGTGGACCGTGGGCCTCGGCGCCCGCTTCACCGACGGACTGTCCCGGCTGGGCTCGTACGAGGTCCTCGGCTGCCCGCTGAGCCTCGACGCCGCGTCCACCGTGCAGCGCCGGCAGGGCATCGTCACCTTCCGGCACCGCGACATCGGCTCCAACGACCTGGGGTTCATCCTCGCCAGCCACGGGCTGATGGTGCGGGCCGACGGCCACTGCCAGGGCCACGCAGGCGAGAAGGACACGTCGGTCCGGGTGAGCCTGCACGTCCACAACACCCCCGACGACATCGACCGCCTGCTGGACGTCCTGGCCGGCCTCAACCGGGAGAGCTGAGAAACGATGCACGACGTGCGCGACACGCGCGACGACAGGAGCGGCACCGACGGGCGGGGCGGAGGCGCGGTCGTCATGGTCGACGTCTACGCCCCGACCCTGCGGCTGTCCCGCGCCTTCCAGGAGGCGGGCCACCCGGTGGTCCGGGTCCAGAGCACCCCGGGCGTCCCGCCCGTGTACCGGGGCAGCTTCGACACGGCCGAGTTCGCCGACAACATCGTCCACACCGGTGACCTCGACGCCACCGTCCGCGCGGTCGCCGCACACCGGCCCGTCGCCGTACTGACCGGCGGCGAGCTGGGCGTCGAGCTCGCCGACCTGCTGGCGGACGCGCTGGGCCTGGCCGGAAACGGCACCCGGCTCAGCGCGGCCCGCCGCCACAAGCACCTGCAGATCGAGACCGTGAAGGCGGCCGGTCTGGCCGGGACGGCGCAGCACCTGGCCGGGTCGGCCGAGGACGCGGCGCGCTGGCACGCGGAGCGGGGCGGCCGGGCGGTGGTCAAGCCGGTGCGCAGCGCGGGCAACGACCACGTCACCTTCAGCGGTACGCCGGAGGAGACCGCCGCCGCGTACGAGAAGATCATGGCGGCCACCAACATCTTCGACGTCCGCAACGAGGGCGTCGTCGTCCAGGAGCACCTGGACGGCACCGAGTTCGTCGTGAACACGGTGAGCTGCGAGGGCCGGCACCGGGTCACCGACGTGTGGCGCTACACGAAGATCTCCGCCAACGGCGTGACCGACCGGATCAGCGCCGCGGTGTCGGTGCACCCCGGCACGCCGGAGCGCACCCGGCTGGTGGAGTACGCCTTCGAGGTGCTCGACGCGCTGGACGTCCGCTACGGCCCGGCCCACCTGGAGATCATCCTGACGCCGGACGGGCCGCGGCTGGTGGAGGCGGGCATCCGGCTGTGCGGCGCGGACGCCGCGTACTTCGCCCGGCTCGCGGCCGGCGAGTCGCAGGTCGAGCGCACCGTGGACGCCTACCTCCGCCCCGAGCGGTTCCTGGCGTCCGTCGGCGACGCGCACCGCGTCGAACGGCACGTCGCCATGGCGTACCTGACCTCGCCGGTCAGCGGCACGCTCGCCGCGTACCCGCTGCTGCACCGGGTGGAGGAGCTGGAGAGCTTCCACAACGTGCAGATCGCGGTGCCGGTGGGCGGTGAGCTGCCGCTGACCGTCGACGACACCTCGGAGCCGATGATGATCGGCCTCGCGCACGCCTCGCAGAGCGTCCTCGAACGGGACCTCAACACCGTCCACTACCTCGACGGCCACGGGTTCTACGTCCTCCGGGACCCGGGGGGCGCGGCGTGACCGCCGCCGAGGCGGCCGGGCGCCCGCACGTCGTGGTCCTGCACCGCTGGCGGGCCCGGTACGCGCACTACGAGCGGTACGTCGACCACCGCGCCCACTCCGTCACGTACGTCACCACCGACATCGGCGCCGAGGCTGTGCCCGACACGGCGGCCGAGGTGGTCCGCGTGCCCGCCACGGACGACCTCGCCCGGGTCCGCAAGGAGATCGACGGGCTCGCCGCCCGGCACGGCGCGCCCGTCGCGGTCGTCGCCCTCAAGGAGGACGATCTCCTGGTGGCCGCCGAACTGGCGCAGGAGTGGGGGTGCGCCGCCCGGCGCCCCGAGGAACTGCTGCTCTTCCGGGACAAGTACCTGATGACGGCGAAGGTGGCCAGGGCCGGTCTCACCGTCCCGCCGACGGCCAGGGTCGCCGGCCCCGAGCAGGTCCGGGCCCTCGCCGACTCGCACGAGCGGCCGGTCGTCGTCAAACCCGTCATCGGCTCCAGCAGCGAGGGCGTGGTCGTCGTCGAGTCCGAAGAGGACCTGGCCGACGTCGAGTTCGGGTCGGACCGGGCCCTGCTCGCGCAGGTGCACATCCCGCACCCGGTGTTCCACGTCGACGGGATCTTCGACGGTGAGCGCCTGCTGTGCTGGAAGGCCTCGCGCTACCTCAGCACCTGTCTGGGGTTCCGGCACGGCGAGGCCCTCGGTTCGGTCGAGGAGGACCGCCCGCACGTGGTGGCGGCGATCGGGGCGTTCGCCGAACGGGCGCTCGGGGCGCTGACCGCCGCTCCGACGCCGTTCCACCTGGAGGTGTTCGTCGACGTCGACGCCCCCGGCGGCCCGGCGGTCACCTTCCTGGAGGTGGGGGCGCGGGTCGGCGGCGCCGAGATCCCGTACGTGTGGCGGGAGGTGCACGGCTACGACCTGATGGAGGCGGCGTTCCGGATCGCCCTGGGGCGGGCCCCCGGGCCGTGGGAGCCGCCACCGGGACCCCCCGAGGTCGGCGGCTGGCTGCTCGTGCCGGCCCCGGCCGCCCGCCCCTGCGTGATCACGGAGGCGACACCGATGACCGGCCGCTCCCCCGGCCCGTACGCGGAGGAGCTGCTCAGGCCCGGCGACGTGCTGCCGGACGCCGACGCGTACTACGAGCACGTCGGCGGCCGGTTCCGGTTCCGGGGCGCGGACGCCGCCGCCGTCGAGGAGGCAGTCGCGGCGACCGCCCGCGACTTCCGGGTCACCGGCGAGAGCCGGGGAGGAGAGCGATGACCGCGACCGGGATGGGGAAGTACGCCCTGCTGTGGCGGGTGTCGGGCGCCCCGCTGCTGCTGACCGGCGGTGTGGTGGCGCGGCTCGGGCAGGGCGTCACCGTCCTCGCGTGGCTGCTGCTCGTCAAGGAGACCACCGGCGGCTTCAGTGAGGCCGGGCTGGTCGGTGCGAGCATCTCGCTGGCCACCGCGGCGACCGCGCCGGTGGCCGGACGGCTCGCCGACCGATTCGGTCCCGCGCGGATCCTGCCGCTGTACGGGACCGCCTACGCGGGCCTGCAACTGCTGCTGCTCGTCGCGGTCCTGGGCCGGCTGCCGCTGGCGGTGCTCTGCGTCCTCGGCGCCCTGTCCGGGGCGGCGTTCCCGGCGCTGAGCCCGGCGCTGCGGGCGGCCTGGACCCGGCTGACGAACGAGGACAGCGGGCGGTCCGGGCTGCGGCAGACCGCGATGGCGGCCGAGTCGACGCTGTTCGAGCTGGTCTTCGTCGTGGGGCCGCTGATCTTCTCGGCGTTCATGCTGCTCGGCGGGCCGCTCGGCGACCTCTTCGGCACGCGGTCGGCCGTCGCGGGCCCGGCGACGGCCCTCGTCTTCGCCTCGCTCTGCACGGGGCTCGGGACGTGGGGCGTGGCGCGGGGCCGGGCGATGCGGGCGCTGCCGTCGGGCGGCTCGGCGCCGACCCGCGGCATCGGGCCGCTGCGCGAACCCGCGCTGCGCGTCCTGTTGCTGTGCGCGGCGGGCATCGCCTTCTCCTTCGGCGGCTCGCCGGTGGCGATCGCCGCGTACGCCAAGGCGCACGACGGGGCGTCGGCGGAGGGCGTCACCGGTGTCCTCATCGCCGTCTGGAGCATCGGCAGCGCGGCGGCGGGGCTGTGGTACGGCAGCCGCACCTTCTCGGGCCCGCTGGCGCGGCGGTTCCTGGTGCTGCTCGTCGCCCTGGCGGCGGGGTACGCGGCCTGGGCGCTGATGCCGAACTCGTACGCGCTCGGTGCCCTGCTCCTGGTGTCGGGCGCCGTGATCGCCCCGGCGCTGACGGTGGAGGCGGAGCTGGTGTCGAAGGCGGTGCCGGAGCCGATGCTGAACGAGGCGTACACCTGGCTCACCACCGTCAACCTCTCGATGGCGGCGCTGGGTTCGGCCGTCACCGGGGTCGTGGTCGACCGGCCGGGCGGGGAGGTGTGGGGCTTCGCCGCCGCGGCGGGCGCCACGGCGGTCGCGGCGGCGGTGGCGGCGGTGGGCCGGCTGGAGAGCCCGGCGCCGGCCGGCGGGGCGATACCCGAGGCGGCCCCGCGCTGACCCGTCCCTCCCGGACACGCACCACGCACGACGCACCACGCACCACGCACGACCCGCCGGGCGGCTTCGGCCGCCCGGCGCACGACCTCGAGGAACACACGCACCATGGCACGACCCCTGACCGCCGCCGAGGCCGCCCCCTGGGTGGACCGCTGGGAGCTCCAGCAGCAGCACTACGCCACCGCCCGCACCGAGCGCCTCCGCGTCGTCACCGACGTGGTGGCGCACGTCTGCCGCGACAGCGGCCGACCCGTGATCGCGGACCTCGGCTGCGGGCCGGGATCGCTGGCCGCCCGGCTCGCGGAACGCCTCCCGCACGCCCGGGTGATCGGCGTCGACCACGACCCGCTCCTGCTGGCCCTCGGGCGGGCGGTGCACGGCGGCGCCGTCACCTTCGTCGACGCGAGCATCGGATCGGGGCCGTGGGCCGCCGCGGCGTGCGGGGACCGCCCGCTGGACGCGGTGGTGTCGGCGACCGCCCTGCACTACCTGCCGCCGGACGAACTGGCCGCCGTCTACGAGCAGGTCCACGGGTGCCTGCGGCCCGGCGGGGTGCTGGTCAACGCCGACCACCTCTTCCAGGACGACGCGCCCGTACGCGCGCTGGCCGCCGCCGTCGGGCACGGTTGCTCGGCCCGGCGGGACGCGCCGCGGGCGGAGGACTGGGCCGGCTGGTGGGCGGCGGTCGCCGCGCACGACGGCTTCGCGGAGCTCCTCGCGGAACGCGCCCGCCGTCCCGCCGGTCCGGGCAGGGACAACGGCCTGAGCGCCCGGGAGCACGCGGAGCTGCTGCGCAAGGCCGGTTTCGCCGCCGTGGGCACGGTCTGGCAGTACGGCCACAGCGTGGTCCTGACGGCGGTACGGGGCGAGGACCCGACGAAGTCGGTCGCGGGGCGGAGGCGGACGCCGTCGCCGGTGGGTGCGAAGAGGGCCTCGAAGGCGGCCGTGAGATGCGGGTTCTGGGC
>NZ_JBSFSA010000057.1:0-36028 GCF_053589515.1 Streptomyces sp. NPDC003327
CCCTTCTATCCCCCGCCGCAATACCACCTGTTCCCCCACCCCCCGCTCCTCCGTTCTCCGTCGCCCCGCCGCCCCGGGCCGGCCGGTCACCCGCGGGTGACCGGCCGCTCCCACAGCGTGACCGCGTACCGGCTGCCGTCGGCGGCGAGCTTGCCGGGCTCCTCGCCGACCACCCGGTACCCCGCGGCCTCGTAGTACGTGCGCAGCCGCGGGTTGCTCGTCAGCGAGTCCAGCCGCGCCACCGAACGGCCGAGGGCGGCGATCCGCCCCTCCGCGTGCGCGAGCAGCGCCCGCCCCGTCCCGGCGGGCGCCGCCTCCCGGTCGGTCATCAGCCGGTGGACGTAGCCGGCCACGGGCGGCTGCGGGCCCCACGCCTGCTCGTCCTCCCACCACAGCTCGTACGCGCCGACCGCCCGCCCCTCGTGCAGGGCGAGCCAGACCTCGCCCACGGCGATCCGCTCGCGGAAGTGCCCGGCGTCGCGGGCCCCGGGCCGCCACTGCTCGACGCCGATGCGCACCAGCCAGGCGGCCACCCGGTCGAACAGCGCCACCAGAAGGTCGAGGTCGCGGTCGTCCGCCTGCCGGAAGGTCACTTGTGTCGTCATGGCGATCACCGTAAAGCTGTGGCCCGACCTTCGACTGACCGGGAGTGACCCCATGCCGCAGATCACCGTGGACTACTCCGCGCCGCTCGACCGGCGCGGCTTCGCGCTCGCCCTCCACCCGCTCGTCGCGAGAACCGTCGACACGCAGGTCGAGGCCTGCAAGACCCGCTTCCGGGAGGTCGAGGAGACGGTCGTCGGGGACGGCTCGGCCGAGGCCGCCGGCGTCCACGTCGAGATCGCCCTGCTCCCCGGCCGCACCGACGAGGCCAAGGCACGGCTCACCGAGGCCGTGCTCGCCCTGCTGCCGCACCACCTGAAGACCACCGACGGCGTGCTGCTCTTCGCCGAGGTCCGCGAGCTCGACGCCTCCTACCGCAGGAGCTGAGACGGTTCCGGGACCTGCGGCACGGGGGACGGTTCCCGCGGCACGTCCGGGACCTGCGGCACGAGGGCGACGAGCCGGGACACCAGCTCCCCGAACGGGCCGTCGGCCGGCTCGTCGGCGAGGATGCCGACCAGGATTGCCGCCATCTCCGCGTCGTACGCGGCGCTCACCGCCGCCAGCGCCGCGAAGTCGTGCACGAGCTGCAACTCCAGCTCGGCGCGCGGGACCCGGCGGCCGTCCAGCCACAGCAGCGCCGTCGACTCGGCGAGCGACACCCAGGACCGGACGACCAGTTCGAGCCGGGCCGAGGGCTCCTCGACCTCCAGGTGAGCCAGGATCTGCTCGTACGCGGCCTGCCGCACCTCGTCGATCATCGCGTTCGTGGTGGAGGAGCCCACCGCCGGACCGCCGCGCATCAGCGCCGCGAAACCGGGCCCGTGCTCGTCGACGAAGTCGAAGAACCGGCGCATCACCCGCAGCAGCCGCGCCCCGAGCGGCCCCCGCGGCGGCTCCACGAACCGGGCCGCCAGCTCGTCGGCCGCGCGCCGCAGCGCCGCCTCGTACAGGCTCTGCTTGCCGGGGAAGTAGTGGTAGACCAGCGGCCGCGAGATCCCCGCCGCGGCGGCGATCTCGTCGATGGACACCTCGTCGGGAGAGCGGTGGCTGAAGAGTTCGAGGGCAACCCCGATCAGCTGCTGCTTGCGCTCCTCGACGCCCATCCTGCGGCGTACCCCGGTCGTCATACGAACAGCCTAACGGGGTCCGTTACGCTCCTGCCCCATGAGCGCTTCCGACCAGCAGACCGCGGCCGCCGAGGCCGACGCGGCAGACGAGTTCGAGGAGACCGACGGTACGGACGAGGTTGAGGAAGGCGACGAGGCCGACGAGGCCGACGAGACGGTCTCCGCGTCCGGCCTCACGCCCAAGCAGGCACGGCGGCTGCGCGTCGCCGCCGCCTCCGTCCTGCTCGTCGCGATGGCCGTCGTCCTCGTCGTCCGTCTGGCGAGCCGCACGTCCGTCCTGGTCGTCGGGGTCTACGGCCTCGCCATGATCCTCTGCGGCGTCGTGATCGAGCTGTCCCGCAACGGCCGTACGCGGCTCGGCACCTGGCTCCTGGTGGGCGGTCTCCTCGCCGCGCTGGCCTTCGACTGGCTGATCCTGCCGTAGCGCCGTAGCGCCGCCCCGCCCCGCCCGCTTCTCAGAGGTCGAGGACCAGCCGCTTCCCGGCGCAGCGCGAGACGCAGATCAGCATCGAGCCGTCCCGCTCGGCGTCGGTGAGCAGATCGTCCCGGTGGTCGATCTCCCCCTCCACGACCCGCTGTTGGCAGGTCCCGCAGAAGCCCTGCGCGCAGGAGTACGGGACGTCCGGCAGCTCCTTGCGGACCGCGTCGAGGACCGTCTGGCCGGCCGCCACCGCCACCGTCCGCCCCGAGCGCCGCAGTTCGACCTCGAAGGGGGAGCCGCCGGTCGCCGTCGCCGCAGAGAACCGCTCGAAGCGCGCGTCCCGGCCCTCCGGCATCGCCGCGGCCACCGCGTCCATCAGCCCGTCGGGACCGCAGCAGTAGACGGCCGTCTCGGCGGGCACCGCCGCGAGGAACCCGAGCCCGGGCAGACCGGACTCGTCCTCGGCGACCACCGTCACCCGGTCGCCGAGCCGCTCGGCCTCCGCCAGGTACGGCATGGTGGTCCGGCTGCGGCCGCAGTACAGGAGCCGCCAGTCCGCCCCCGCGGCCTCCGCCGCGCGGACCATCGGCAGCACCGGGGTGATGCCGATGCCGCCGGCGACGAAGACGTACGCGGGCGCCGCGACGAGCGGGAAGCGGTTGCGCGGCCCCCGGATCTCGACCTCCGCGCCCGGACGCAGCCGCTCGTGGACCTCGCGCGAACCGCCGCGGCCGTGCTCGACGAGCCGCGTCGCCACGGTGTACGAGGACGGGTCGCCGGGATCGCCGCAGAGCGAGTACTGCCGCACGAGCCCCGAGGGGAGCACCAGGTCGATGTGGGCGCCCGGCTGCCAGGCGGGCAGCCCCTCGCCCTCCAGGCGCAGCTCGACGACCCCCTCGGCGGGCGTGTTCCGCCCGGCCACCCTGACCCTGCGGGGCACGGTGCGCCCGCGGCCGTACCCGGAGACGGGCTCCTCCAGGGCGGGCATCGGCCAGAGCGGGGCCGTCGACATCCGGCGGCGCACGGCGCGGCGGACGAGGAGCGCGGCGCCCGCGACGAGGGCGACGGTGGTCAACCGGGGCATCAGCGGCCTCCGTTGGCGCCGGGGGAGGAGGCGAGGTAGGCGAGTGCCTGGGCCGTGTCGCCCTCCTGGGAGGGGTGGTAGGACCGGCTCAGGTAGCGGGGTACGGAGCGGAGCATCGCCGGGGTGGACGGCAGCACGCCCTCGCGGCCCTTGCGGACGAAGTCCGCGAAGGAGGCCTTCGGGTCGAGGAGGCTCGGGTCGTTCTCCATGAAGAAGCGGACGCCCCGCTGCCAGAGGAAGACGAGCGCGGAGAAGGCCAGCGCCCAGGTCCGGGCGCGGCGCCGGTAGCCGCCGTCGAGGTGGGTGAAGAGTTCGAAGGCGACCGAGCGGTGCTCGACCTCCTCGGCCCCGTGCCAGCGCAGCAGGTCCAGCATCGTCGGGTCGGCACCGCGCCGGTCCAGCTCGTCGGCGTTGAGGACCCAGTCGCCGAGGAAGGCGGTGTAGTGCTCGATGGCGGCGATCAGCGCGACCCGCTCCATCAGCCACCAGCGGCGTGCCCGCCCCGGCGGCAGCGTGCGGTCGCCGAGCAGCTTCTCGAAGAACCAGTCGACCTGGGCGGTGTACGGGGTCGGGTCGAGGCCCAGTTTCCGCAGGTGGGGGAGGACGTCGTCGTGGGCCTGGGAGTGGACGGCCTCCTGGCCGACGAAGCCGACGACGTCCTCGCGCAGCCGGTCGTCGGTGATGTACGGCAGGGCCTGCTTGTACACGTGCACGAACCAGCGCTCGCCGGCGGGGAGCAGCAGGTGCAGCACGTTGATGGTGTGGGTGGTGAAGGGGTCGCCGGGGACCCAGTGGAGCGGGGTCCCCGTCCAGTCGAAGGAGACCTTGCGGGCCTTGAGCTCGACGTGTTCCGACGCCACCGGTGCAGGCTGCGTATTAGACATGGCGTCAATGTACTGATCGGTAGACGGTCGGGCCAGAGCCGTGCAGCGGCTTTCTCCGCGCGGGGGCGGTGCCGGTCGGGGCCCGCGGGCTCGGCGCGGGCGGCCGTTCGCGGTCCATTCCGGACGCCCGCTGGCCCGGCGCGGGCGGCCGCTCCCGGTCCTTCCCGGTCCCTTCCGGACGCCCGGGAACTCAGCGCAGGGCGGGCACCCGCGTTCCGTCCCGCAGGGTGCCGGTCAGCTCCGCGCGGGCGCCCGCCTCCGCCCGTACCGCCAGGACCCGACCGTCCGAGCGGCCCGTCACGCCCGCCGAGAGTTCGAGGGCGGTGAACTCCCGGCTGCCGGCCGCCAGGACGTACCAGGTGCCGCTCCTCGCCTGCCACAGGACGCCCGCGAGCACCCGCGGCTCGCGCACCCCGCACGCGGGCGACCCCTCGGACCGCGCGGCGAGCGCCGCCGGGGTCCCCGACGCGGACTTCGGCGCCTCCGGCGCCAGGAACTGGGCCAGGACCCGGCTGCCGGTGCCCCGCCAGGTCTCCGCGCGGGTGCACACCCACGAGGCCCGCCCCGCGTCCTCCGGCAGCGCCTGCTCCGCGAACCCCCAGGCGCTCACCGACCGCACCCCGTGCGCCCGCACCGCCGTCAGCCCGCAGGCCGTCCGCGCCCACGCCCGGCGCGCCTCGGCGCCCGTCGGGTCCACCGGGGCGTCCGGCGGCCCCCACAGCAGCCGGGCGGGCGCCAGCTCGCCCAGGTCGGTGAGGAGCCGCGTCCCCGAACCGTCCCGGACCTCAAGGGTGTTCCAGCGGGCGCACCCCTCGGCCTGCGCCGGGCTCGGCACCGGCTCGGTCACCCCGGAGGCGTCCCGCGCCAGCGGCCACGGCTCCTTGTCCGGCATCAGCAGGTCCCGCACCGCCGTCCCGCGCACCCAGGGCGCCGTCAGATAGCGGACGTTGCCGGCCGCGCGGGAGACGACGAGCGCCGCCCCGCCGACCGCGTCCGCGCCGTCCGTCCGCGCGAAGTCGAGCGCCGCGCCCGCCGTGCCCCGCACGGGCTCCGCGTACCGCACCGCCCGGAGCCCGTCGTGGAAGAGGACCACCCGGGCCCCGTCCACGACGCCCGCGAAGAGCAGCTGCGGCGGCCCCATCGGCGGCCCGACGGGAGTGCCCGGCGTCGCCGACGAACGCACGGCGGCGCTCGGCCGCGCCCACACGGCGAGCGCGCGCCGCAGCAGCGCCCGGTCGCCCGCGAGCGCGCCCCTGGCGGGCCACACGGAGAAGTCCCGCCGGGTCGAGACCCCCCAGGCGGCCGGGACGACGCGCTTGACCCGCCCCGGGTCGAGCGCCGCCTCCGCCGCCGGGTTGCGGGCGTACGAGGGCGCCGCGGCACCGTTCCTGCCCCAGCCGTCGCCCGGCAGCCCGAGCAGCGTCCCGCACACCACGAGTGCCGCCGCCGCGACCAGCGCGGCGCGGCCGTGCTGGCGCCGCCGCAGCAGGTCCGTCGGCCGCGCCTGGAGCGAGCACGGGTCGAACTCCGCCGACTCCAGGAGCGCCGCGCCGCCGACCCGTCCCGCGTCCGAGCGGTCGACGGCGTCGGCCTCGTCGAGCGCCGCCGCCGGGTCCGCGACCCCCGCCGCCGCGAGGACCCGCAGCACCTCGGCGTCGCCCTGTCGTTCCAGGCCGCGCAGCACGTACGCGGCGCGCCCCGGCCCCGAGAGCCCGGACAGCCGGTGGTCCAGGGCGAGTTCGTCGGCGCCGCCGGCCCGGGGGAACAGCCGCAGCCCCCACACCTGCGGCAGCAGCGGCGGGAACTGCGCCCGCCGGGGCAGGGCCCGGCGCCACAGCGGCTCCCCGGCGACCAGGGCCTGCCGCAGCACCTCGCCGCGCACGTACGCGTACCCGGGGTCGACCGCGTCCTCCGCCCGGCGCGGCCCGGGCACGGCGGCCCCGGCGACCCGCCGCCGGGGCAGGCCGCGCTGGACGAGCGCGTGCGCCGTCAGGACCCTGCGGTTGCGGCCGAGCGAGGACGGCAGCACGAGATAGGCGATCCGGACGAGCCGCGGATAGCGCTCGACGAGCGCGGCCTCGGCCTGCTCGACGTCGACGGGTCCCATGGGCGAGGGGGCGAGATCCTGGGTGCTCACGTTCAGCAGAACGAGCGATTCATCCGATGGTCACCCCGGGCCCGTGCCCCTGCCCGCCGACCGCGATCGAGTCCCGGTCGTGCCGTGGCGGAGCTCCGGCCGGGCCGCCGTCGCGGTGCGTTCGCGCGGCGGGTCAGGCCGCGTGGACCGTGAGGCGGGCGCGGACCAGCTCCGTCACCTCGTCCGGAACGCCGAGGCCGTCCCGTACGTACGCCTCCATCGAGCCGTGCCGGACCGCCACCTCGTCGAGGCCCGCGTCCAGGTACTCGGGCAGGACGCCGATCAGTTGGAGGGCGAGTTCCGGGTCGCCGCCCTGGGCCGTGAAGCCCTCGATCATCGGGGCGAACGCCTGCCGCACCGCCGTGTTGACCGACAGGTACTCGGCCCGCACGGTCTCCTCGTCCGCGCCGAGCAGGGACAGCACGACAACCGCCGCCCATCCCGTGCGGTCCTTGCCCGCCGTGCAGTGGAACAGCAGCGGCCCGGCGCCCGGAGTGCCCAGCTCCTGCAGGAGGGCGCGGTACGAGTCACGGGCGGAGTCGCTGGTCACGAAGGCGCGGTAGGTCCGCGCGAACGCCTTCCTCGCCCGCCCGCCGCCCAGGTGCTCCTGGGCCAGCGCCGGGTCGGTGAGCAGCGTCTTGAGCCGGCCGGCGGGCGGCAGCCCGCTGGTCGCCAGGTAGTCGGCGAGCACGTCGGCGACCCGCAGCCGGGCGCCGGGCGGCAGCCGGTCGGGCCGCTCGGCCCGCTCGGCCTCCGTGCGGAAGTCCACGACGGTACGGACGCCCAGGGCGGCCACGGCGGGTTCCGCCGGGTCCAGCCGGTCGAGCTGCGCCGAGCGCAGGACGAGCCCGGCGCGCACGGAGCGGCCGCGGCCGAGCGGGAGTCCGCCGAGGTCCCGGAGGTTGGCGACGGAGGCGGCGGGAATGGCGGGCATGTCGGCTGCTCCTCCGGTTCGTACGCTTTTCTGCCGACCGTAGTGGATCGTTCCGCTTCGGGCAGGTGGGGTGCGGTCTTCTGCCTCACCCGTCGGGGTGACACCATGGCGCACGATGACGAATGCCCGGTCGCCCCTGCGTGCCCTGCGAGCCGCCCTCTTCGCGGTGGTGTGCGTGGCACTGGCCGCCGTGGGGCATTCGTCCATGTCCGTCCACGACCTGGCGCCGTCCGCGCTGCTCGGCGCCTTCGCCGTGACCGCCCTCGCCGCGTGGGCCGCCGCCGGACGCCGCAGGGGAGCGCCGTCGATCGCCGGCGCGCTGCTCCTCCTCCAGGTCGGCCTGCACCTCGCCTTCTCCCTGACCGGCGCCCACTCCTCGCACGGCACGCCCGCCCACGCGGGCGGCGCCCCCGTCCCGCACGGCACCCCGCACGCCGTGCCGGGCATGCCGGGCATGGCGGGCATGGCGGGAACGGCGCCGGAGACCGCGGCCGACGGCACCGGCATGCTCGCCGCGCACCTGCTCGCCGCGCTCCTCTGCGGCCTCTGGCTCGCCCACGGCGAGGCCGCCCTCTTCACGCTCGCCCGCGCCGCCGTCGCCTACGCCTTCACCCCGCTGCGACTGCTGCTCGCCGTCGTCCGGGTCCCCGACGCCCCCCGCGGCCCCGCCCGCGCGACCCGCGCCGAGGCCCACCGCCCGCACACCGTCGTCCTCGCCCACGCCCTCTCCCGGCGCGGCCCGCCCCGGCTGTCCGCACCCCGCGCCACGGTCCTCGGAGCACACGTCTGACCCCGGGGGCCGCTTCCCCCTGTCGACACACACGACTCCAAGGACAGTCCGCCATGACCATCGACGATCTCGCGCGCCCGGAAACCCCCGGCACGCCACCGCCGTCGGACCCCGCCCCCGCCACCGGCCGCGACTCCACCTGGGCGGCCCTGCGCCCCCTCGTCCTGCGCGTCCACTTCTACGCGGGCGTGCTCGTCGCCCCCTTCCTCCTCGTCGCCGCCCTCAGCGGCCTCCTCTACGCCCTCTCCTTCCAGGCCGAGAAGGTGGTGTACGCCCACGAGCTGGAGGTTCCCGTCGGCGACACCGTCCTCCCGCTCTCCCAGCAGGTCGCCCTCGCCCGCAAGGTGAACCCCAACGGCACCGTCACCGCCGTCTGGCCCGGCGCCGAACCCGGCGCGACCACCCGCGTCCTGATGGCCGACCCCGACGTGCCCGAGGGCACCTCGCTCGCCGTCTTCGTCGACCCGTACACCGGCGACGTCCGCGGCCAGCTCCCCAGCTACGGCGGCTCCGGCGCGCTCCCGCTGCGCACCTGGGTCGACGACCTCCACCGCGACCTGCGCCTCGGCGACGTCGGCCGCCACTACAGCGAACTCGCCGCGAGCTGGCTCTGGGTGGTCGTCCTCGGCGGACTGCTGCTCTGGTTCGGCCGCCGCCGCAAGAACCGCCGCGCCCTGGTCCTGCCCGAGCGCGGCACCGCGTCCCGCCGCCGCACCCTCTCCTGGCACGGCTCGGTCGGCCTGTGGGCGGCGCTCGGCCTGCTGCTGCTCTCCGCCACAGGACTGACCTGGTCCCGGTACGCCGGCGAGAACATCGGCGTCCTCCAGGACGGCCTCGGCGGCGCCACCCCGACCCTCTCCGCAGGCGTCGACGGGGGAGCGGGCGACGCCTCCGGGCACGAGGGCCACGGCGGCGCCCACCACGGCACCGCCACCCCGCAGGGCGCGGACATCGGCGTCGACCGGGCCCTCGAGGCGGCCCGCGCGGCCGGCATCGACAGCCCGCGCGTCTCCGTCACGCTGCCCACCGACGGCACGGGGTATGTGGTCAAGGAGACCGACACCCAGTACCCCGTCCAGCTCGACTCGGTGGCCGTGAACCCGGCCGACGGGGCCGTCCTCGACAGCCTGCGCTTCGCCGACTACCCGGTCCTCGCCAAGCTCACCCGCTTCGGCATCGACACCCACACCGGCGTCTTCCTGGGCCTGTTCAACCAGCTCGCCCTGGCCGCCCTCGCGCTCTGCCTGATCCTGCTGATCCTCTGGGGCTACCGCATGTGGTGGCTGCGCCGCCCCGGGCGTCCGGTCGCGCGCGGCGCCTGGCGGAAGGTGCCGGTGACCCTGCTGCTGCCGCTCGCGGCGGGCACGGCCCTGGTGGCGTGGTTCGTCCCGCTGCTCGGCGTCAGCCTGCTGCTGTTCCTCGCCGTCGACCTCGGCCTCGGCCTGGCGGCGAGGCTGAGGTCCCGGCGAACCGCCTGATCAGGGGATGTACTTGTAGCCGACCCGCCGCACGGTCTGGATCGTGCGGCGGTGCTCGGCCCCCAGCTTCCGCCGCAGCCGGGCCACGTGCACGTCGACCGTACGGCCGTCGCCGACGTGCCCGTACCCCCACACCGTCGTGACCAACTGGTCCCGCGTGTGCACCCGGTGGGGGTGCGCCACGAGATGGGCGAGCAGCTCGAACTCCAGATACGTCAGGTCGAGCGCCCGCCCGTCCACGCGGGCGATCCGCTGGACGGCGTCGATCGCGACGGGACCCTCGGCGGCGCCGGGGCCGTCGGCGACACCCGGACCGGCCTGCGGCGCGACGGACGCGACGGACGGGGCGGGCGCGACACGTGCGGCGGCCGGGGCGGGCGCCTGCCGGTCGGCGGGCAGCAGCACCAGGTACCCGACCATCGGCGGGCGGCCCGGCAGCGTCGGCAGGGCGTGCGGAGGAGCGGGCAGCAGCGTGGCGCCCGGCGGCAGGAAGTCCGCCACCTGCGCGAGGTCGAGGACCTCGTCGGGCGCGACGGCGCGCAGCCGGGGACGGAGGGAGGGGAGCGGGGCGGCGGTCTGGGTGTGGGCCATGGAAGCTCAGCTCTTTCGCGCGGGAAGCGGACGGACGGTCAGGCGTCGTACGTCATGCGCGGCGGCCGAAGGCCGGGACCGGAATCCGTCCGGTCGTGGCTTTAGGGGGCCGACGCGTTCCTCACGCGCCGACAGCACCGGTCGAAGTCGTGGTGCTGCCGGGAAGGCCAGAACGGCTCGAGGTCGAGGCGACCCCGCGCGCTGCTGTTCCGCTCTGTCCTTGCCATATCCCTATTAAACCAGGAGGGAAGGGCCCTGGGCAGTCCCGGGGCAGCCCCGGACCGCTGTTGCGCTGCCCACATGCCGGAAGGGGGCGCCCACCGTACGGAACGGCGGGCGCCCCCTCAACGGGCGCGCGACAGCGGGCGGATCAGACCTGGCCGGCCTTCTCCAGGGCCTCGCAGCAGGTGTCCACGATGAGACGGGTCACCACGTACGGGTCCACGTTCGCGTTCGGGCGACGGTCCTCGATGTAGCCCTTCCGGTCCTGCTCGACCTGCCACGGGATGCGGACCGAGGCGCCGCGGTCGGAGACGCCGTACGAGTACTCGTCCCACGGAGCGGTCTCGTGCAGACCCGTCAGGCGCTCGTCGATGCCGGCGCCGTAGTTCTTGACGTGGTCGAGCGGCTTCGAGCCCTCGCCGAGGGCCTCGCAGGCGGTGATGATGGCGTCGTAGCCCTCGCGCATCGCCTTCGTGGAGAAGTTGGTGTGCGCGCCCGCGCCGTTCCAGTCGCCCTTCACCGGCTTGGGGTCGAGCGTCGCGGCGACGTCGAAGTCCTCCGCCGTGCGGTAGAGCAGCCAGCGGGCGATCCACAGCTGGTCCGAGACCTCCAGCGGCGACAGCGGGCCGACCTGGAACTCCCACTGGCCCGGCATGACCTCGGCGTTGATGCCGGAGATGCCCAGGCCCGCCTTGAGGCAGTTCTCCAGGTGCGCCTCGACGATCGGACGGCCGTGGATCTCGTCCACGCCGACGCCGCAGTAGTAACCGCCCTGCGGGGCCGGGAAGCCGTTGACCGGGAAGCCGAGCGGGCGGGTGCCGTCGAAGAAGGTGTACTCCTGCTCGATGCCGAAGATCGACTCCTGCGCGGCGTACTTGGTGGCGACCTCGACCAGCGCGGCGCGGGTGTTGGAGGAGTGCGGGGTCATGTCCGTGTTGAGGACCTCGCAGAGCACCAGGATGTCGTTGCCGCCGCGGATCGGGTCCGGGCAGGAGAACACCGGCTTGAGCACGCGGTCCGAGGCGTGGCCCTCGGCCTGGTTGGTGCTGGAACCGTCGAAGCCCCAGATCGGCAGCTCCTCGAGGGCGAGGCCCTCACCGGCGATGATCTTCGTCTTGGAACGAAGCTTCGCGGTCGGCTCGGTGCCGTCGATCCAGATGTACTCAGCCTTGAAGGTCACGGGTCTCATCCTTTGGCGTGCTGCTGCGGGGCTCCGCTGCGGCTCGCGGCACTGCGAGAAGCTGCGGTCCGGAGCGCCGACTGCGCTCCCGGTGTTCGACCGCAGCTTCCCAACACGGGATTTCCCGACGGTTGCCCGTTTGTGAACCCCGTGTTACTCGCCCTTCCGCCGCCGACCCGGACCCCCGTGCGAAGCCTCCGCGGAACCCGTTCGTATACGGGGCGGGCCGTCGGCGGCGGCGGTCGGCCCTGTTGTCGGTGGCGACCGGCAGACTGGGGCCATGGCGCACACCCCGGCCGGCAGGCCCCGCATCGGACTCCTCGGCACCGGCCCCTGGGCCGCCCGCACCCACGCGCCCGCGCTCGCCGCCCACGAAGGCGTCGAGTTCACGGGCGTCTGGGGCAGACGCCCCGCCGCGGCGCGCGAACTCGCCGCCGCCTTCGGGACCCGCCCGTACGAGGACGTGGACGCCCTCCTCGCCGACTGCGACGCCGTCGCGCTCGCCCTCCCGCCGGACGTCCAGGCCCCGCTGGCCGTGCGCGCCGCGCAGGCCGGACGGCACGTTCTGCTCGACAAGCCGGTCGCCACGACCGCGGCGGCGGCCCGCACGGTCAGCCGGGCCGTCGAGGCGGCCGGAGTCGCCTCGGTCGTCTTCTGCACCCTCCGCTTCGCCGCGCCGACCGCCGACTGGATCGAGCGGCAGGCCGCCGCGGGCGGCTGGTTCCTCGGCGAGGCCCACTGGCTCGGCTCGCTCTACGGCCCCGGCTCCGACAGCCCGTACGCCGCCTCGCCCTGGCGGCGCGAGAAGGGCGGCCTCTGGGACGTCGGCCCCCACGTCCTCTCCGTCTACCTACCGATCCTCGGCGACGTCACCGCGGTGACCGCCGCCACCGGCCCGCACGGCACCCACCACCTGGTCCTGCGCCACGACTCCGGCGCGAGCAGCACGGCCACCCTCACCCTCGGCGCGCCCCCACAGGCGGCCGGGACGGCCCTCACCCTCCACGGCACCGCGGGCCGTGCCGAACTCCCCGCCTGGAACGGCGCGGTCGACGCCTTCGCCGCGGCGGTCGACGCCCTCCTCACGGCGGCCCGCACCGACACCCCCCACCCCTGCGACGCCCGCTTCGGCCTGCGCCTCACCGAGATCCTGGAACGGGCGGAACACGCCGCCGGCTCCCCGGCCTGACCGGCACCGGCCCCTCCGGTGCCGGTGCCGGTCAGGACATCAGCGGGACAGGGCGTCCCGCACGGCCTCCTCGGAGCGGCCGACGACGGCCGTCCCGTCCTCGGCCGTGATGATCGGCCGCTGGATGAGCTTCGGGTGCGCGGACAGCGCCTCGACCCACTGGTCCCGGTGCTCCGCGTCCCGCGGCCACTCCTTCACGCCGAGCTCCTTGGCGACGGCCTCCTGGGTCCTGGTGATGTCCCAGGGCTCCAGCCCGAGCCGGTCGAGGACCCGCCGGATCTCGTCGGGCGTGGGCACGTCCTCCAGATAGCGGCGGACGGTGTAGTCGGCACCCTCGGCGTCGAGGAGGGTGAGGGCGCTGCGGCACTTGGAACAGGCGGGATTGATCCAGATCTCCATGCCCCACACGGTACCCCCCCGAGCCCTCACCACCACCCCCCAAACCCCCTCTGGCCAGGGGCGATTGTCAGTGGGGGCGACTAAAATGGGGGGTACAAGCGAGGGCCCCGGGGAGGGTCCGCGCCCACCGTTCGCCAGGAGGTAGCCCATGGCTCTCGCCGTGATCCGGACGCCGTCCCTCGAACCCTGGAAGCCGCTCCAGAAGAAGCCGCTCCCCGCGGGCCGCCCCCGCGAGTGGTACGTGACGCACAACCGGCGCCTGAAGGCGATGCGCCTCGCGATCGCCCTGCTCGACGCGGGGGTCTACGTCCCGTCGAAGGCCACCGACACGACCATACGCACCACGGCCCAGCACCTCGGCATCCACCCGCCGTCCGACACCACCTGCCGCATGGTCCGCGCCTTCATCCGCTACGGCCGCTGACGCGGCCGGGCCCCGGCCCCGCCCCCGCACGCGGCGAGGGCCGCCGCTCCCGGAAGTCCGGGGGCGGCGGCCCTCGTGCGTGAGGCCGCGCGGTTTAGAGGTCGAAGTAGAGCTCGAACTCGTGCGGGTGCGGGCGCAGCTGGATCGGGGCGATCTCGTTGGTGCGCTTGTAGTCGATCCAGGTCTCGATCAGGTCCGAGGTGAAGACGCCGCCGGCCTGCAGGTACTCGTTGTCCTCCTCAAGGGCGGAGAGGACGGCCTCCAGGTTGGTCGGGACCTGCGGGACGTTGGCGTGCTCCTCGGGAGCCAGCTCGTACAGGTCCTTGTCGATCGGCTCCATCGGCTCGATCTTGTTCTTGATGCCGTCGAGGCCCGCGAGGAGCAGCGCCGAGAAGGCGAGGTACGGGTTCGAGGACGGGTCCGGCGCGCGGAACTCGACGCGCTTGGCCTTCGGGTTCGAGCCGGTGATCGGGATGCGCATGGCGGCGGAGCGGTTGCGCTGCGAGTACACCATGTTGACCGGGGCCTCGAAGCCCGGGACCAGGCGGTGGTACGAGTTCACCGTCGGGTTGGTGAAGGCGAGCAGCGACGGGGCGTGCTTGAGGATGCCGCCGATGTAGTAGCGGGCGGTGTCCGAGAGGCCCGCGTAGCCCGTCTCGTCGTAGAACAGCGGCTCGCCGTTCGACCACAGCGACTGGTGGACGTGCATGCCCGAGCCGTTGTCGCCGAAGATCGGCTTCGGCATGAAGGTCGCGGTCTTGCCGTTGCGCCAGGCGACGTTCTTCACGATGTACTTGAAGAGCATCAGGTCGTCGGCGGCGGCGAGCAGCGTGTTGAACTTGTAGTTGATCTCGGCCTGGCCGGCGGTGCCGACCTCGTGGTGCTGGCGCTCGACCTGCAGGCCGACGTTCTCCAGCTCCAGGGAGATCTCCGAGCGCAGGTCGGCGAAGTGGTCGACCGGCGGGGCCGGGAAGTAGCCGCCCTTGTAGCGGACCTTGTAACCCCGGTTGTCCTCCACCTTGCCGGTGTTCCAGGCGCCGGCCTCGGAGTCGATGTGGTAGAAGCCCTGGTTCGCCGAGGTCTCGAAGCGGACCGAGTCGAAGACGTAGAACTCCGCCTCGGGGCCGAAGAACGCGGTGTCGGCGATGCCGGTGGAGGCGAGGTACGCCTCGGCCTTCTTCGCGATGTTCCGCGGGTCACGGCTGTACTGCTCGCCCGTGATCGGGTCGTGGATGAAGAAGTTGATGTTCAGCGTCTTGTCGCGGCGGAAGGGGTCCAGGCGGGCCGTCGACAGGTCGGCGCGGAGCGCCATGTCCGACTCGTGGATGGCCTGGAAACCGCGGATCGACGAGCCGTCGAAGGCCAGCTCCTCCGCCGGGTCGAAGGCCGTCGCCGGGATCGTGAAGTGCTGCATCACGCCCGGAAGGTCGCAGAACCGGACGTCGACCATCTTGACGTCGTTGTCCTTGATGAACTTCTGGACCTCGTCGGCGTTCTGGAACCCGTGCTTCTGGGACATCCAACTCCTCCTACTCCCGGCCCGGGGAGGGGCGGGGTTGCAGCTCGGTCGTGCGGCCAGTGCGGTGGCACACGCTCGGACCCGACCATAGGCAGACGGGATTTCTCAAGCATGACCCATTTGTTTCGTCGAAGTTAACCGGCGTGGGTGTGCGCCCACCCGCACCGCCGCTTCGGCTACCCGGACCGAAGTGATCGAAAACGGGCGCAGTACCGTGGTCGGGTGGACAACAGGCAAGCACTCGGATCGTGGCTCTCCGGCCCCCGTGCCGCGGCGGAGCAAGCAGGCGTGGACTTCGGGTACCGGGGTCAGCAGCTGGGACTGCCGGAGGAGGGGCCCGGCTCGATCGCCCGCCCCGGCCGCCGGCTCGGCGCCCTCGCCGTCGACTGGGCGCTGTGCATGCTGATCGCATACGGCCTGATCGCCGACGGCTACAGCCAGGCGACCGGCAACTGGGCCCTGCTCATCCTGTTCGTCACCAGCGCGCTGACCGTCGGCACCGTCGGCGCCACGCCCGGCAAGCTGCTCTTCCGGCTGCGGGTCGTCTCCGCGGCGGGCGGCCGACTGGCCGTGTGGCGCGCGCCGGTCCGCGCGCTCCTCGTCTGCCTGGCCGTCCCCGCCCTCATCTGGGACCGCGACGGCCGCGGCCTCCACGACCGCCTCTCCGGCGCCGTCCAGGTCCGCGTCTGACGCCAGGGCCGCGGGAGACGGACACGAGGAAGGCCCCGGACCGTGCGGTCCGGGGCCTTCCTCGTCAGAGTCGGGGCAGCGGTCGGGTCAGCGCATCTTTCCGCCGCGCGGCATCCGCATGCCCTTCGGCATCGGACCCTTCGGGAGGGGCATGTTGCTCATCAGGTCGCCCATCGCCCGCAGCCGGTCGTTGGCCGAGGTGACCTGCGGGCCCGAGAGCACGCGGGGCAGCTTGAGCATGGTCGTACGGACCTTCTTCAGCGGCACCTGGCCGTCGCCGTTGCCGACGATGATGTCGTGCACCGGCACGTCCACCACGACCCTGCTCATCCGCTTCTTCTCGGCCGCCAGCAGGGCCTTGACCCGGTTGGGGTTGCCCTCGGCCACCAGCACGATGCCCGCGCGGCCGACCGCGCGGTGCACGACGTCCTGATTGCGGTTCATCGCGACCGCGGGGGTCGTCGTCCAGCCGCGCCCGACGTTCTGCAGCACCGCCGCGGCCGCGCCCGGCTGGCCCTCCATCTGCCCGAAGGCCGCGCGCTCCGCCCGTCGCCCGAAGACGATGGCCATCGCGAGCAGCGCCAGGACGAAGCCCAGGATGCCCAGGTACACCGGGTGGCCGATCAGGAAGCCGATACCGAGGAGGACACCGAGTACGACGATGCCCACGCCCGCGACGACGAGCCCGACCTTGGGGTCGGCCTTCCGGGTCATCTTGTACGTGAGGGCGATCTGCTTCAGTCGCCCGGGGTTCGCGGCGTCAGCGCCGCCCGTGTTTGCCTTCCTCGCCATGTCCTGAAGTTTACGTGGCCCGGGACGCGCGCCCCGACACGACCTCCATCACGTGCTGGGCCTCGATCCGGTCCTTGGCCCGGCGGCGGTCCTCCAGGACGGAGGTCCAGGCGTTGCGGCGGGCGGTTCGCTGTCCGGCGCCGAGGAGCAGGGCCTCCACGGCCCTCAGGGCGTCCGTGACGGACGGGATCGCGGTGACGCGGACGTGCGTCGGTGCGGCCGGCATCTGGGGTCCTCTCTCGGAGTGGATGAGACGAGGTGGGGGGAGTGAGCGGTGGTGGCGGTGAGTGAAACCAGGCTCACAGAATGGTGTTACCAGGGCGTGACCCGGTGGTCAAACACAGATGAAACGTCGACGCGGCCGTCCGCGCGGCGCCCGGAACGCCGCCGCGGCCCGTACGCCCCCGCTGAGCTGCGGGGCCGTACGGGCCGCGGTGCACTCGGCCGCTACCGGCCGGTAAGGGCTTGTGCGGCGATTCACACGGCCTGGGTGGCGTTGTCCACCGCGCCGCGCTTCTCGATCGCCTGCTGGTACAGGCGCCCCGCCCGGTACGAGGAGCGGACCAGCGGGCCCGACATCACGCCGGAGAAGCCGATCTCGTCGGCCTCCTCCTTCAGCTCCACGAACTCCTGCGGCTTCACCCAGCGCTCCACGGGGTGGTGCCGGACCGAGGGGCGCAGGTACTGCGTGATCGTGATGAGCTCGCAGCCCGCCTCGTGCAGCTGCCGGAGCGCCTCGCTGATCTCCTCGCGGGTCTCACCCATGCCGAGGATCAGGTTCGACTTCGTGACCAGACCGTAGTCCCGGGCCCGCGTGATGACGTCGAGCGACCGCTCGTAGCGGAAGCCGGGACGGATCCGCTTGAAGATCCGCGGAACCGTCTCGACGTTGTGCGCGAAGACCTCGGGGCGCGAGTCGAAGACCTGCTCCAGCAGCTCCGGCACCGCGTTGAAGTCGGGGGCGAGCAGCTCGACCTTCGTGCGACCCTCGGCGCGGTCCGCCGTCTGCTGGTGGATCTGGCGCACGGTCTCCGCGTACAGCCAGGCGCCGCCGTCCTCCAGGTCGTCGCGCGCGACGCCGGTGATGGTGGCGTAGTTCAGGTCCATGGTGACGACCGACTCGCCGACGCGGCGCGGCTCGTCACGGTCGAGCGCCTCGGGCTTGCCCGTGTCGATCTGGCAGAAGTCACAGCGCCGCGTGCACTGGTCACCGCCGATGAGGAAGGTCGCCTCGCGGTCCTCCCAGCACTCGAAGATGTTGGGACAGCCCGCCTCCTGGCAGACCGTGTGCAGGCCCTCGCTCTTCACGAGACCCTGCATCTTCGTGTACTCGGGCCCCATCTTCGCCCGGGTCTTGATCCACTCGGGCTTGCGCTCGATGGGGGTCTGGGCGTTCCGGACCTCCAGGCGCAGCATCTTGCGTCCGTCGGGTGCGACTGCGGACACATCGGCTCCTGTAGCTTCGATTCTTCGGCGCACACCAGGGTACGCCCGTTGCTTCCCATGCCTTACGTCCGGCCAACCCATGGCCAGAGCTCGGCATTCCTCAGGCCGGGGCCGTGACCGCCTCGGCGGCCGTTCCCGTGGCCGTCTCCACGACCCGCGGCTTCGGCTCCGCGTTCTCCAGGACCTCGCGCAGGTGCTTCTCGACGACCGGGAGCACCTCCTCGATCGTGATGTCCCGGCCCAGCTCGTTGGCGAGCGAGGCCACGCCCGCGTCGCGGATGCCGCACGGGATGATCCGGTCGAACCAGGTGTTGTCCGGGTTCACGTTCAGGGCGAAGCCGTGCATCGTGACGCCCTTGGCGACCCGGATGCCGATCGCCGCCAGCTTCCGGTCCTCGCGGCGCTGCCCGGCGTTGGACGGGGCGTACTCCGGGCCGTTGAGGCGCGGGTCGAACTCCTCGTCGTTCAGCCGGGGGTCGAAGTCGAGCGAGAGACCGCCGAGCTGCGGCCGCCGCTCCACCGGGTCGCCGAGGACCCAGACGCCGCTGCGGCCCTCGATCCGGGTGGTCTCCAGGCCGAAGTCGGCGGCCGTACGGATCAGCGCCTCCTCCAGACGGCGCACGTGCGCGACCACGTCGACCGGCCGCGGCAGCTTCAGGATCGGATAGCCGACGAGCTGGCCGGGGCCGTGCCAGGTGATCTTGCCGCCGCGGTCGACGTCCACCACGGGCGTCCCGTCCAGGGGGCGCTCGCTCTCCGCGGTGCGCCGGCCGGCCGTGTAGACCGGCGGGTGCTCCAGGAGCAGACAGGTGTCCTCGACCTCGTCGGCGAACCGTGCGGCGTGCACCTCGCGCTGCTTGTCCCAGGCCACCCGGTAGTCGACGGCGTCCGCGCCGAACCCCATGCGGACGAATCGCAGCTCACTCACGGCCATGCCTCCTCCTGGGTGCCGTGAGCCGGGTACCGGGGATCGTCCCGGGGCGGGAGCCGGCTCGGCACCCTGCGTGTTACGCGCCCCTGCCACTGTACGGCCGCGCCGGGGACGTCCCTCCGGCAGGTGGACCAGGGTTTCTACGTCAGCGATGCCCGTCAATCCTCACACGATCGGATGAATGTGGGGCGAAGGTGGCGGTACGGGCCGTGCGGACCGCTAAATTCACGCCGATCCATGAGGGTCCGAACGGGCTGCCACCGGGGCCCGGAAGGCAGGAGACCGCACAGCTGATGACGGAACGACCACCGCAGCGCATCCCGAACCGCCAGCTCGCCGCGCTGATCGCCGAAGCCGGGTTCTCCCACGCGGGCCTCGCCAGACGCGTCGACCAGCTCGGGCTGGAACACGGCCTCGACCTGCGGTACGACAAGACCTCCGTCACCCGCTGGCTCCGCGGCCAGCAGCCCCGCGGCACCACCCCCGCCCTCATCGCCGAGGTCTTCACCCGCCGCCTCGGCCGCCGCCTCTCCGCCCAGGACCTCGGCCTCGACGCCTGCGCGCCCGTCTACGCCGGCCTGGAGTTCGCCGCCACCCCCGAGGAGGCCGTCGACATCGTCAGCGGACTCTGGCGCAAGGACTCGGGCAGCCACGCCGAACTCCGCAAGATCGCCTTCACCCCCGCCGGACTCGTCGTCCCCAGCCGCGACTGGCTCATCGGCCGCGCCGACGAGCGCGTCGCCCGCGGCGACCTCCCGCCCGGACCCGCCGTCCGCCCCGCCGCATCCGCCGCCGCCTCCGCCGGACCGGCCCTCCACGACCACCGGGTCCCGCTCCAGGGGCGCTACCACGTCCCCCGCCAGCGCGGTACGGACCGGGGCCCCGGCCAACGCGTCTCCAGCGGCGACGTCGCCGCGCTCCGCTCCGTCGCCGAACTCTTCCGGACCCTCGACCACGCCTACGGCGGCGGCCACGCCCGCCAGGCCCTCGTCCGCTACCTGGAGCACGAGGCCGAGCCCATGCTCCGCGGCACGTACGGCGAGTCCGTCGGCCGACGCCTCTTCGCCGCCGCGGCCGACCTCACCCGGCTCGCCGGCTGGACCTCGTACGACATCGCCGCCCACGGCCTCGCCCAGCGGTACTTCGTCCAGGCGCTGCGGCTCGCCCAGGCCGCCGGGGACCGGGCCTACGGCTCGTACGTGCTCCTCACCATGAGCTGCCAGGCCGTCTACCTCGGCCACGGGCGCGAGGCCGTCCAGCTCGCCCGGGTCGCCCAGCAGGGCGTGGGTCCCGCCGCGCCGCCCGTCGTCCAGGCGATGCTGCACGCCGTCGAGGCGCGCGGCCACGCGGTCCTCGGTGAGGCCCGGGTGTGCAGCGCCTCCCTCGTCCGCGCCGAACGCGCCCTCGAAGCGGCCCGGCCCGGCGACGACGTGCCCCACTGGGCCCGGACGTTCGACGAGGCCCAGCTCGCCGACGAACTCGGCCACTGCCACCGGGACCTCCAGCAGTACCGCCCCGCCGCCCAGCACGCCGAACGCGCCCTCCAGCTCCGGGCCCCCGGCTACGTCCGCAGCCGCCTCTTCTGCCGGGTCGTGCTCGCCACCGCGCGGCTCGCCCTCGGCGAACTCGACCAGGCGTGCGCGCTGGGGGCGGAGGCGGCGCAGCAGGCGTCGGAGATGCGGTCGGCGCGGGCGCTGGAGTACGTGCGGGACTTCGAGCGGCGCCTGGAGCCGTACCGCGACGCCCCGGCGGCCCGCACCTACCGCGACCGCGTCTCCGCCCTCGGCTGACGCCGCCCCCGCCGCGCCCCCGTTGCGGGCTGCACCCGCCGGAAGCGGCGCCCGGGGCCACCCCGTTGTGGGCATTCGTTCCGCTGTGGGGGTCCCCCCAGGGCGCAGCCCGAGGGGGAGGATAAGGGTGGGCACAACGGACGGCGCCCTGGCCGGCGCCAGAGGCTCCTGTGCCCGAACCCGCACCAGTCGTGCGGCTCCCTTGTGGTGCGGGCAGGTGCAGGGAGCGGAGGCGCCCGCAAGGGCGCCGTCCCGTGTGCCCACCCGTCCCGCCCTGCGGGACGATTGCCCACACGGGGGGGCGACACCGCACCGCCCCGGCGGGCGCAGCCCACACGGGGGGGCGACACCGCACCGGCCCTGCGGGCGCAGCCCGCGCGGCGGGGGCGACACCGCACCGGCACTGCGGGCGCGGCCCGCACGGGGGTGCGACGGCGGCACCGCCCGGGTGGGTGCAGGCCGCACGAGGGGCGACGCCCCATCGGTCCCGTGGGGGTCAGGCCGCTTTGGGGTGGGGGAGGGGGTCGGTGGGGGCGCCCAGGTCGGTGAGGAGCGAGCGGGTCGCGCGGTCCGCGGAGGCGAGCGTCGCCGCCAGCGTGGACGCCCCCCGATGGTCCCCGCACACGTACAGCCCCGCCAGCAACCGCACCGACCGCCCCGCGTCGTGCGGCGGCCGCATCGCCGGCGCCGCGTCCACCGTGTGGTACTGGGCGAGCAGCTCCCACTCGTCGGTGGACGTCCCGTAGAGCGTCGCGAGGTGCTTGCGCACCCGGCGTTCGGTGTCGTCCGGCGGCGTCCCGAGGACCGTCGAGGTGATCAGGGCCCGGCCCGCCGGCGCGCGTCCGGGGTCGAGCGCGCTCATGACGGTGGTGTGCGCCACCGGCCCGCCCGGATCGGATTCGAGCAGCAGCGCCGGATCGGCGGAGGGCGCCACGGGCGCCGTGTGGTGCAGGACGGTGACGGCGTGGAAGTCCGGGACCCGCAGGCCCGGCAGGAGCGTCGCCGCGGTGCGCGCCCCGGTGGCGAGGAGGACGGAACGGCAGCCGTACGTGCCGTGGTCGGCCGTGCGGACCCGCGCGACCGACACGTCGGTGACCCGGACGCCGGTACGGACGGTGCCGGGCGGCAGGGTCGCCGCGAGCCGTTCGGGGAGGGCGGCCGAGCCGCCCTCGGGGACGGCGAGCCGGCCGCGGGCGAACGCCCGGAGCGCCAGGTCGGCCTGGCGGCTGGACATGCCCAGGTCCGGGTCGGCGAGGAGCGCGGCGAGGAGCGGCCGCAGGACGCCCTGCACGGTCCTGGCGGGCAGCCGCGCGGCCAGCGCCTCGCGGGCCGTCCGCTCCGGCCGGGCGAGCAGCCGCTGCGGCGGAGTCGTGGCGAGCCGGACGAGGGAGGCCCCGAGCCGCGCCTGGTCGAGCGAGACCGCCGGATTGCGGGGGGCGTTCGCAAGGGCGCGCGCCATGCTGAACGCGCCCCCCACGCCCCGGTGCCCGCCCGTCCTGCGCGGGTGCGGGGCGCCCCACCGCGCGTACCGGCCGTCGCTGTGGACGAGAACCCCGGGGGCGTACGGGCGCAGTGCGATGCCGTCGAGGCCCGGTGCGGCCCGCAGCTCCCCGGGGGAGAGCGTCAGCAGCGGGCCCACCCGGTCGAGCCGGAAGCCGTCGACGGTGTCCGTGGCGTACCGGCCGCCGATCCGCGGCTCCGCCTCCAGGACGGCGACGGTGAGCCCCGCGCCGATCAGCCGGTGGGCGGCGGCGAGTCCCGCGACCCCGGCTCCCACCACGACGACGTCGACCGTCTCCGTCACGTTCCCGCGCTGTGTGCTGTCTGCCGTACTGAGCACGTGCCCCTCCCCAGGTCGCCGCCGCCAGTGGGGGGCGTTATGCCCCCAACCGGGCTCCGGAATGCCCGAGTTCGCGTTCGTATCGAGCAATGGGCATCGAGCCTAGGCAGCGCTCCCACGGAAGGAGCCCGCGCGCGGCGGGGTGCACGCAGCACGGGGAGCGCAGAGCGACTCCGTAGCGAGGGGAAGGAAGGGGGTCAGCGGGCGGCGGCCGCGGCGATCGAGTCGTCGATCGTCGGGAACGCGAAGTCGAAACCGGACTCCAACAGCCGCCCCGGCAGCACCCGCTGACTGCCCAGCACGTCGTGCGCGAAGTCCCCGAGGGCGACCCTGAGCACCGCCGCCGGGACCGGGAACGGGGTGGGGCGGCGCAGCACCCGTCCCATCGCCGCCGTCACCTCCCGGTTGGTGACGGGCTCGGGGGCCGTCAGGTTCACGGGTCCCGACACGGACGGCGTGTCGACGAGGTGCCGGAGGGCGGCGACCTCGTCGTGGAGGGAGATGAAGGACCAGTACTGGCGGCCGTTGCCCATGCGCCCGCCGAGCCCGGCGCGGAACAGCGGGAAGAGCCGCCCCCACGCCCCGCCCTCGCGCGCCACCACCAGGCCCGTACGGGCGTAGGTGACGCGGATGCCGGCCTCCTCGGCGGGCGCCGCCGCCGCCTCCCACTCCACGCAGACGGAGGGCAGGAAGCCGGTGCCCGCGGGCGCGCTCTCGTCCACCGCGCGCGTGCCGGTGTCGCCGTACCAGCCGAGCGCCGTGCCGCACACCAGGGCCTCGGGCGGGTCGGCGAGCGAGGCGAGGGCCTGGGCGAGGGCGGTCGTGCCGAGCACCCGGCTGTCGCGGATCTCCCGCTTGTACGCCTCGGTCCAGCGGCGCTCGCCGACCCCGGCGCCCGCGAGGTGGACGACGGCGTCGACGCCGACGAGCCCGGCGGCGTCGACGTACAGCCGCTTCGGGTCCCATTCGACCTCGTCGGCGGTGCGGGCGGGGTGCCGGACGAGCCGGAGGACGTCGTGCCCGTCGGCGCGCAGGGAGCGGACCAGGGCGGAGCCGATGAGGCCGGAGGCGCCGGTGACGGCGACGCGCTTGCGGGTGGCGGAACGCTGCATGTCCCCATCCTGCCCGCCCGCCCCGGACGCCGGTACACCCGCCCGCCCGGCGCGCCCGCCGTGATCCGCGCGACCGGCCCCGCCGCCCCGCCCCCTGCCGTCACGGCGTCCCACGTGGCACAGTGGCCCCCATGATCACGCCGGAGACGCAGATGGCGGAGACACGGATGCCGGAGACGCCGATGGCGGAGACGCGGATTCGCGTCGCCGTACGGGACGACGAGCGGGAGCTCGGGGAGCTCGACCGGGCCGCCTGGTCCACGCTGCACGCCGTGCAGCCCGCGCCCGTGGAGCCGTACGAGCCGTTCTTCGACGAGCGGCACCGGCCCGAGGACTATCTCGTCGCCGTCCGCGCGGGCGTGCCGGTCGGCTACGTCCGGGTCGTCCCGCCGACCCCGCTCGCCGTCAACGCGCACGTCCGCCAGATCCAGGGCCTCGTGGTCGCCGAGTCCGCCCGCGGCAAGGGCGTCGCCCGGGCGCTGCTGCGCGCCGCGATGGAGCGCGCCCGGACCCAGGGGGCCGTACGGCTCACGCTCCGGGTGCTGGGGCACAACGCGCCGGCCCGCGCGCTGTACGCCTCCGAGGGCTTCGTGGTCGAGGGCGTGCTGCCGGGGGAGTTCCTGCTCGACGGCGTCTCCGTCGACGACGTCCTGATGGGCCGCCGCCTAACCGACTGAGGCCCCGCCCGGGTCATCCGCCCCGCCCGCCCCGCCCGGGGCACCCCCACCCGCACTCGCACCCTCACCCGGACGCGCGCCGCCCGCCCCGCCGAGCAGGCGCATCCCGCCCATCAGCTCGCGCAGGCAGCGCACCGCGAGGGCGGCCGGGGCGCCTTCCCCGCGCACGGGTGCGTCGGTCCCGGCCCAGCACTCCAGGGCGATCCGGATGGCGTCGGTGGCGGCCGCCGCCGCGAGCCGTACCTCCAGCGGGTCGGCGCCCGGGCCGGCGAGGGAGGCGACCACCTCGCGCAGCCGTTCCTCGGACTCCTGGTTGACCCGGTACCAGACGGCCCGCAGCGCCGGGTCCTCGTCGGCGGCGCGCAGCAGCCCGCGCGTCCAGCGCAGGCCCTCCTCCTCCGTGGCGTCCCCGGGCTCCAGCGCGTCGGCGATCGAGCGCTCCAGGGCCTCGGGCACGCCGGCGCCCGGTTCCGTCGCGGCGAGGCGTGCGCGCCAGCGGTCGGCGCCGCCCGCCAGGAGCGGGGCGACGGCGTCCTGCTTGGAGCGGAAGTAGCGGTAGAAGGTCCGCAGGGCGACCCCGGCCCGCTGGGCGATGTCCTCGGCGGTGGTGGCGTCGGGGCCCCGCTCGGTGAAGAGCTCGGCGGCGGCGCGGGCGATGTCGAGCTGGGTGGCGGCCTTGCGGCGCTCCGTCAGGTTCGGGGCGGGCGTCCTCGGCCCGTCGGGCGTGGTGGTCACCGGAGCAAGCCTACGCCCGTCGACGCCTCACCTGCACGACGTGTACTTATGGCAAAACGTGCCATGTGGGCGTACCGTGTCGGCATCCCCGGAAACTCGACATCGAGAGGTTGCCGCCATGAACCAGCTGACCCGTTACGAAGGACGCCGCGCGCTCGTCACCGGCGGAGGCTCCGGCATCGGCCAGGCCACCGTCCTGCGCATGCTCGCCGAGGGCGGCCGCGTCGTCGCCGCCGACATCAGCGAGGACGGCCTCAAGGACACCGTCGCCAAGGCGGGCGACGCCGACGACCGCCTCACCACCGTCGTCGTGAACGTCGCCGACGAGACCTCCGTGCGGACCGGCGTCGCCACCGCCGTCGAGGCGCTCGGCGGCCTGGACGTGCTCGTCAACGCGGCTGGCGTCCTGCGCTCCTCGCACACCCACGAGACCAGCCTCGACAGCTTCGAGCAGGTCCTCCGGATCAACCTCACCGGCACCTTCCTCGTGATCCGCGAGGCGATACCGGCGCTCCTGGAGGGCCGGGACGCGGCCGTCGTGAACTTCTCCTCGACCTCCGCGATGTTCGCCCACCCCTACATGGCGGCCTACGCGGCCAGCAAGGGCGGCATCCAGTCCATGACGCACGCCCTCGCCGCCGAGTACGCCAAGCAGGGCATCCGCTTCAGCGCCGTGCAGCCCGGCTCCATCTCCTCCGGCATGACCGACGGCTCCGGCGCCAGCCGCCAGTCCGTCGGCCCCGGCCTGCCCGAGGACACCGACTGGTCGCTCTTCGCCAAGCTCGCCCCCGCCCTCGGCCAGGGCTTCGCGGGCCCGGAGACCGTCGCCGGCGTCGTCGCGATGCTCGCCAGCGAGGACGGCAGGTTCATCACCGGCACCGAGGTCCGCGTCGACGGCGGCACCCACTTCTGACCCGCCGCAGGCCCCCGGGCCCGTACGACCACGGCCTCAGGAGGCGCCGAAGCGCTCCCACAGGCGCGGGAAGCGGGCGGCCAGCACCGTGTCGTCGTCGAGGTCGAAGGGCGCTCCGAGCGGCTCCCCGCCCGGCATCGGCAGCCCCAGGTCGGGCGTCTCCGCACCGGTCAGCGCCTCGTACGCCTCGTCCGCCGCGAAACCGATCTCCTCGCCGTCCCCGTCGATCTCCGCGTCGAACTCGTCCAGGAGATCGGCCAGGGCGTCCGGATCGTGCACGGCGCCCTCGTACACGTCCCGGCCCTGCCCGATGAGCCAGCACCGGAACGCGTCGAAGGTCTCGTCGCCCGCCCCGCCCAGCAGCACGGCCGCCGCGCCCCACAGGTCCCACAGGTACGCGCGGTTGAAGCGGGCCTCGAAATGGCGCGCGTAGTCCAGCACCGAGTCGGGATCCAGCCGGGTCAGCCGCTCCACGAGCAGGTCCGCCTGCTCGTCAGGATCGCCCTCGGCGTCCTCGCGGGCGGCGTCGATGATCTCCCAGAACTCGGTCTCGTCCATCACGGCACCAGCATCGTGGCTGCGGCAGCGCGACGCACCCGGAATGCCCGAAATCAATCCGGACAGAAGATGGCGCCTTTGGCTGTCAGCCTGGTGCGCATGACGACAGAGAACACACCCCTGCGCGGACGCGTCTGCCTGGTCGCCGGAGCCACCCGGGGCGCCGGGCGGGCCATCGCCGTCCAGCTCGGCGCCGCCGGAGCGACCGTCTACGTCACCGGCCGGACCACCCGCGAGCGGATCAGCGAGGTCGGCCGGGCCACCGAGACCATCGAGGAGACCGCCGAACTGGTGACGGCCGCGGGCGGCGAGGGCATCGCCGTCCCCACCGACCACCTGGAGGCCGACCGGGTCCGCGCCCTCGTCGAGCGCGTCGACCGCGAGCGGGGCCGGCTCGACGTCCTCGTCAACGACGTCTGGGGCGGCGAGAACCTCCTCGTCGAGACCTTCGGCAAGAAAACCTGGGAGATCGACCTCGCCGACGGCCTGCGCATGCTCGAACTCGGCGTGCGCACCCACGTCATCACCTCCCACACCGCCCTGCCGCTGCTCAACCGCCACCCCGGCGGACTCGTCGTCGAGGTCACCGACGGCACTTCCGCCTACAACGGCACCCACTACCGCGAGAACCTCTTCTACGACCTCGCCAAGAACGCCCCGATCCGCATGGCCTTCGGCCTCGCGAAGGAACTGGCGGACACCGGCGGCACGGCCGTCTCCGTCAGCCCCGGCTGGCTCCGCTCCGAGCAGATGCTCGCCCACTTCGGCGTCACCGAGGAGAACTGGCGCGACGCGACGGAGCAGCTCCCCGACTTCGCCGTCTCCGAGTCCCCGGTGTACGTCGGCCGGGCCGTCGCCGCCCTCGCCGCCGACCCCGACCGGGCCCGCTGGAACGGCCGGGCGCTCGACAGCGGACAGCTCGCCAGGGAGTACGGCTTCACCGACGCCGACGGCTCACGCCCCGACTCCTGGGGCTTCATCCTGGCCAAGGAGACGGACCCGGACACCCGGGTGGAGGACTACCGGTGACGGACGACCGCGCCGGGCCGCCGGAGGACTACCGGTAGCGTGCCGCCATCGCCCGCGCGGCCTCCGCGAACCGCTCGCGGAGCGCCGCCGGGGCGAGGACCTCCGCCTCCGGGCCGAGCCCGAGCAGCTGTCCGAAGGCGACCTCCTCGTTCTCCACGGCCAGTACCACCCGCAGCAGCCCCTCCTCGGGGACGCCCTCCTCCGGGACGCCCGCCGCCAGCGCCCGCTCCGCCGCCGCCCGGTCCGTCACGTACGGCAGCCGCCGCGCCCCCGCCTCCGTGAGCCGCAGCACGACCTCCGCCCGGAGCAGCGAGCGGGCGAACTCCGCCGCCCGCTCGGACCAGAACCCCGGCAGGTCGAACTCCCCGTCCCGTACGAACGGCTCGCCCACCGCCACCGCCGTGAACCGGTCCACCCGGTAGGTGCGGAACGAGCCGCCCGCGCGGGCACACAGGTACCAGACGCCCGCCTTCAGGACGAGACCGTACGGTTCGAGCTCCCGCTCCACCTCGCCGTCGCCGCGCCGGTAGCGGGCCTCGACGCACCGGTCGTCCCAGACGGCCTCCGCGAGCGCCGGCAGCAACTCCGGGGTCTCCGGCTCCTGGTACCAGCCGGGGGCGTCGAGGTGGAAGCGCTGCGCCGCCGACGCGGGGGCGTCCCTGAGCGAGGGCAGCAGCGCGGCCGACACCTTCAGCCGGGCCGTCGAGGCGCTCGCCTCCAGGCCCATGTCCCGCAGCGCGCCCGGCAGCCCGGACAGGAACAGCGCCTCGGCCTCGCCCCGCGCGAGCCCCGTGAGCCGGGTGCGGTACCCGTCGACCAGCCGGTACCCGCCGGCCCGCCCCCGGTCCGCGTACACCGGCACCCCGGCCTCGGACAGCGCGAGCGCGTCCCGCGCCACGGTCCGCTCCGACACCTCCAGCTCGGCGGCGAGTTCGGCCCCCGTCATCGCCGGACGCGACTGGAGCAGCAGGACCATCTTGATGAGACGGGCGGCACGCATCCCCCCACCCTGCCACGCGCACGCCGAAGGGGCCGTGCCCGCACGTCTCCGTACGAGCACGGCCCCTTCTTCTTGCAGGCTCGGTTCGCCTCCGGGCGCCTTCAGCGTCCGCCGACGGTCGCCCGTGCTCGGCCCTCGTTCCTCGGGCCTCCGCGCGCGCTCCCTTTCGGCGCCCGCGGCGCCCTTCGGCTCACTCGCCGAGGCCCTGGTGGCGGGCCGTCAGAGGCCATAGCGCTCGCGCGCCTCCTTCACGGACGTCGCGCGGACCTCGCCGCGGCGCGCCAGCTGGGCCAGCGCGGCGACCACGATCGACTGGGCGTCGACGCCGAAGTGGCGGCGGGCCGCGTCACGCGTGTCCGAGAGGCCGAAGCCGTCGGCGCCCAGCGAGGACCAGTCCTGCTCGACCCACTGCGCGATCTGGTCCGGGACCTGGCGCATGTAGTCGGAGACCGCGAGGACCGGCGACTCGACGCCGGCCAGCGCACGGCGTACGTACGGGGTGCGCTCCTCGCCGCGCAGCAGCGCCGCGTCCGCCTCCAGGGCGTCGCGCCGCAGCTCCGTCCAGGAGGTCGCGGACCACACGTCCGCGCCCACGCCCCACTCGGCGGCGAGCAGCTTCTGCGCCTCCAGCGCCCAGTGGATCGCCGTGCCCGAGGAGAGCAGCTGGATGCGCGGGGCGTTCGCGGGCAGCTCCAGGCCGGCCGACTCGGCCGTGTTGAAGCGGTAGAGGCCCTTGATGATGCCCTCGTCGACCCCGGCCGGCTTGGCGGGCTGCGGCATCGGCTCGTTGTAGACGGTGAGGTAGTAGAAGACGTCCCGGTCCTCGCCCTCGGCCGCCTCGCCGTACATGCGGCGCAGGCCCTCCTTGACGATGGCCGCGACCTCGTACGCGAACGCCGGGTCGTACGTCAGGGCCGCCGGGTTCGTCGCCGCGATCACCGGCGAGTGGCCGTCCGCGTGCTGGAGGCCCTCACCGGTCAGCGTCGTACGGCCCGCGGTGGCGCCGACGAGGAAGCCGCGGCCGAGCTGGTCGCCGAGCTGCCACATCTGGTCGGCGGTCCGCTGCCAGCCGAACATCGAGTAGAAGATGTAGAACGGGATCATCGCCTCGCCGTGCGTCGCGTACGACGTCGAAGCGGCGATGAAGTCGGCCATGGAGCCGGCCTCGGTGATGCCCTCGTTCAGGATCTGGCCGTTGACGGCCTCCTTGTAGTACATCAGCTGGTCGCGGTCGACCGGCTCGTACGTCTGGCCCTTCGGCGAGTAGATGCCGAGCGACGGGAAGAGCGACTCCATGCCGAAGGTGCGGGCCTCGTCCGGGACGATCGGGACCCAGCGCTTGCCGGTCTCCTTGTCGCGGACCAGGTCCTTCACCAGGCGCACGAAGGCCATCGTCGTGGCGATCGACTGCGAGCCGGAGCCCTTGTCGAAGGCGGCGAAGGCCTTCTCGGCCGGGGCCGGCAGCGGCGCGAGCGGGTGGACGCGACGGGCCGGGGCCGGGCCGCCGAGCGCCGCGCGGCGCTCCTGGAGGTAGCGGACCTCGGGGGCGTCGGCGCCCGGGTGGCCGTAGGGCACCACGCCGTCGACGAACTGGCTGTCGGAGATCGGCAGCTCGAGAAGGTCACGCATGTTCTTGAACTCGTCCGTCGATAGCTTCTTCATCTGGTGGTTCGCGTTCTTCGACGCGAAGCCCTCACCGAGGGTGAAGCCCTTGACGGTCTGCGCCAGGATGACGGTCGGCGCGCCCTTGAACTCCAGCGCGGCCTTGTACGCGGCGTACACCTTGCGCGGCTCGTGGCCACCGCGGGAGAGGTGGAAGCACTCCAGGATCTTGTCGTCGCTCAGCAGCTTCGCCATCTCGACGAGCGCCGGGTCGGCACCGAAGAAGTCCTGGCGGATGTAGGCGGCGTCACGGGTCTGGTACGTCTGGACCTGCGCGTCCGGCACCTGCCGGAGGCGGCGGACCAGGGCGCCGGTGGTGTCGAGCGCGAACAGCTCGTCCCAGGCGTTGCCCCACAGGGACTTGACCACGTTCCAGCCGGCGCCGCGGAACTGGGCCTCCAGCTCCTGCACGATCTTGAAGTTGGCGCGGACCGGGCCGTCGAGGCGCTGCAGGTTGCAGTTGATGACGAAGGTCAGGTTGTCCAGACCCTCGCGGGCGGCGAGCGCGAGGGCCGCCGTCGACTCGGGCTCGTCCATCTCGCCGTCGCCGAGGAAGGCCCAGACGTGGGAGCTGGAGACGTCCTTGATGCCGCGGTTGGTCAGGTAGCGGTTGAAGCGCGCCTGGTAGATCGCGGAGAGCGGGCCGAGGCCCATGGAGACGGTCGGGAACTCCCACAGCCAGGGGAGGCGCCTCGGGTGGGGGTAGGAGGGCAGGCCGTTGCCGCCGGACTCCTGCCGGAAGTTGTCGAGGTGCGTCTCGTTCAGCCGACCGTCGAGGAAGGCGCGGGCGTAGATGCCGGGCGAGGCGTGGCCCTGGATGTAGAGCTGGTCGCCGGAGCCGGCGGCGTCGCCGGACTCCTTGCCCTTGAAGAAGTGGTTGAAGCCGGTCTCGTAGAGCCAGGCCGCGGAGGCGAAGGTGGCGATGTGGCCGCCGACGCCGTACTTGGAGCCGCGCGTGACCATGGCGGCGGCGTTCCAGCGGTTCCAGGCGGTGATCTTCCGCTCCATCTCCTCGTCGCCCTCGATGGCGGGCTCCGCGGAGGTGGGGATGGAGTTGACGTAGTCCGTCTCCAGCAGCTTGGGCAGGGTCAGGCCCGCGCCCTCGGCGTGCTGGAGCGTGCGGCGCATCAGGTAGGCGGCCCGGTGCGGGCCGGCGGCCTTGGTGACGGCGTCCAGGGAGGCCGCCCACTCGGCGGTCTCCTCGGTGTCACGGTCCGGGAGCTGGTCGAGCTCGCTCGGAATCTTGCCTACGGGATCGGTCATGATCGCCGCCTTCCGGACAGGTGGGGGTGGAGATGGGGCCTTGTCTGGCAGGACAGGGCGAAGGGCCGGGTGCGGCCCGCCGACGACTGTAAACCGGCGATCGATGATCGATCAAAGGGTTGAAGGGGGAAAATTCTTCAGAACGAGAAAGTCGGCACAGGGTGCCGCGAAAAAGGGCACCCGGTGCCTTGTTTTCGCAGGTCGGACCGGCCGGAACGGCGTCGACTGAGGCCCCGGACGCACGAATGAGCGGAGCCCCGCCGAAGCGGGGCCCGCGGTGCACCGGGTGCTCAGGCGCGCGGGGCGCAGCCGAGGACGTGCGCCTTCACCAGGGCGCCGATCTGCGGGTCGCCCCTGCGGAACGCCTCCACCAGCTCCTGGTGCTCCTCCGCGTACGACTTCTGCACCGTGCCGAGCCAGCGGATCGACAGGGCCGTGAAGACCTCGATGCCGAGCCCCTCCCAGGTGTGCAGGAGCACGCTGTTCCCGGCCGCCTTCACCAGCTCCCGGTGGAAGCCCACCGTGTGCCGCACCTGCGCCGTGCCGTCCGACGTGGCGTCCGCCTCGTACAGCGCGGTGACGTGCGGTTCCAGGGCCGAGCAGTCGGCCGACAGGCGGGGCGCGGCCAGCTCGGCGGCGATCTGCTCCAGACCGGCCCGTACGGGGTAGCTCTCCTCCAGGTCGGCCGCGGTCAGATTGCGCACCCGGACGCCCTTGTTGGGCGCCGACTCGATCAGCCGCAGCGACTCCAGCTCGCGCAGCGCCTCCCGGACCGGGGTCTGCGAGACCTCCAGCTCGGTCGCGATCCGACGCTCCACGATCCGCTCGCCCGGCTTCCAGCGGCCGCTGACGATCCCCTCCACGATGTGCTCGCGGATCTGCTCGCGCAGCGAGTGGACGACGGGGACGGTCATGTAGCGGCTCCTCCGGGAGTTCTTGACCCTTAGACAATACGGCGGTGTCCCCGCCCGGAAACACATCCGGACGGGGACACCGCAGGTGAGGCTTGTTACGTTGCCTTCCGGCGACGCGCCTTCGACGCGCCTTACAGACCGAGGTCGACCTCGAACTCGCCGGCCTCGAGGATCGCCTTGACGGCCGTCAGGTAACGGGCCGCGTCGGCGCCGTCCACCAGACGGTGGTCGTAGGACAGCGCGACGTACGTCATGTCGCGGATCGCGATCGTCTCACCCAGGTCCGGGTGGTTGACGACGACCGGACGGCGCACGGTGGCGCCGATGCCCAGGATGGCGACCTGGTTCGGCGGCACGATGATCGTGTCGAAGAGCGCGCCGCGCGAACCGGTGTTGGAGATGGTGAACGTGGCGCCCGCCAGGTCGTCCGGCGTGATCTTGCTGGCGCGCACGGCGCCGGCCAGCTCCGCGGTCTTCTTCGAGATGCCGGCGATGTTGAGGTCGCCCGCGCCCTTGATGACCGGGGTCATCAGACCCTTCTCGGAGTCCACCGCGATACCGATGTTCTCGGTGTCGAAGTAGGTGATCGTGCCCTCGTCCTCGTTGATCCGGGCGTTGATGACCGGGTGGGCCTTCAGCGCCTGGGCCGCCGCCTTCACGAAGAACGGCATCGGGGAGAGCTTGACGCCCTCGCGGGCGGCGAACGCGTCCTTGGCGCGGGCGCGCAGCTTCATCAGCTTGGTGATGTCGACCTCGACGACCGAGGTCAGCTGGGCCTGGCCGTGCAGCGCCTTCATCATGTTGTCGCCGATGACCTTGCGCATGCGGGTCATCTTGACCGTCTGGCCGCGCAGCGGGGAGGCCTCCAGGGCGGGGGCCTTCGGCGCGGCGGCGGCCGGAGCGGCGGCGGGAGCCGGGGCGGCCTTCTTGGCCTCGGCGGCCGCGAGGACGTCCTGCTTGCGGATGCGGCCGCCGACGCCGGAGCCCTTGACCGTCGCCAGGTCGACACCGTTCTCGGTGGCGAGCTTGCGGACGAGCGGGGTCACGTACGCGCCGTCCTCCGCCGGCTGTGCGGCGGCGGGGGCGGGGGTGGTGGCGGCCGGGGCCGGGGCGACCGGAGCCGGGGCGGCGACCGGAGCGGCCGGGGCCGGAGCGGCCGGGGCCGGGGCGGGGGCGGCAGCCGGGGCCGGGGCCGGGGCGGCGGGGGCCTCGGCGGCCGGGGCCGGGGCCGGGGCGGCGGGGGCGGCCGGAGCGGCACCCGCGGCACCGATGACGGCGAGCTTGGCGCCGACCTCGGCGGTCTCGTCCTCGCCGACGACGATCTCGAGCAGCACGCCGGAGGCGGGAGCCGGGATCTCGGTGTCGACCTTGTCCGTGGAGACCTCGAGCAGCGGCTCGTCGGCCTCGACGGTCTCGCCGACCGACTTCAGCCAGCGGGTGACGGTGCCCTCGGTGACGGACTCGCCCAGCGCGGGCAGCACGACGTCGGTGCCCTCGGCGGAACCGCCGCCGGAGGCCGCCTCGGCCGTCGGGGCCGGGGCCGGCTCCTGCACCTCGGTGGACGGGGTGGCCTGCGGCGCCGGGGCCTCGGCGGCCGGAGCCGGAGCGGCCTCGGCGGCCGGAGCGGGCTCAGCGGCGGGGGCCTCGGCGGCCGCGGGGGCGCCGGAGCCGTCGTCGATGATGGCCAGCTCGGCGCCGACCTCGACCGTCTCGTCCTCGGCGACCTTGATGGAGGCGAGGATGCCCGAGGCGGGGGCGGGGATCTCGGTGTCGACCTTGTCGGTCGAGACCTCGAGCAGCGGCTCGTCGGCCTCGACACGCTCACCCTCGGCCTTGAGCCAGCGGGTGACGGTGCCCTCGGTGACGCTCTCGCCGAGCGCCGGCAGGGTTACGGAAACCGACATGGTTTCAGTTGCTCCTAACGAATTGCGGAAAGTGGTCGTCGCGCCCGTTGATGACGTGAGCGTCAGTCGTGGGAGTGCAGAGGCTTGCCGGCGAGGGCCAGGTGGGCCTCGCCGAGCGCCTCGTTCTGCGTCGGGTGGGCGTGGATGAGCTGCGCGACCTCGGCCGGCAGCGCCTCCCAGTTGTAGATCAGCTGCGCTTCGCCGACCTGCTCGCCCATGCGGTCACCGACCATGTGGACGCCGACCACGGCACCGTCCTTGACCTGGACGAGCTTGATCTCGCCCGCGGTCTTCAGGATCTTGCTCTTGCCGTTGCCCGCGAGGTTGTACTTCAGGGCGACGACCTTGTCCGCGCCGTAGATCTCCTTGGCCTTGGCCTCGGTGATGCCGACGGAGGCGACCTCGGGGTGGCAGTACGTCACCCGCGGCACGCCGTCGTAGTCGATCGGCACGGGCTTGAGGCCCGCGAGGCGCTCCGCCACGAGGATGCCCTCGGCGAAGCCGACGTGGGCGAGCTGGAGCGTCGGGACGAGGTCGCCCACGGCCGAGATCGTCGGCACGTTGGTACGCATGTACTCGTCGACCAGGACGTAGCCGCGGTCCATCGCGACGCCCTGCTCCTCGTAGCCGAGGCCGGCCGAGACCGGGCCGCGGCCGATGGCGACCAGCAGCACCTCGGCCTCGAAGGTCTTGCCGTCGGCCAGGGTGACCTTGACGCCGTTGTCGGTGTACTCGGCGCTCTGGAAGAAGGTGCCGAGGTTGAACTTGATGCCGCGCTTGCGGAAGGCGCGCTCAAGAAGCTTCGAGCTGTTCTCGTCCTCGACCGGGACGAGGTGCTTCATGCCCTCGATGACCGTGACGTCGGTGCCGAAGGACTTCCACGCCGAGGCGAACTCGACGCCGATGACGCCGCCGCCCAGGATGATCGCGGACTCCGGGACGCGGTCCAGGGTCAGCGCGTGGTCCGAGGTGATGATCCGGTTGCCGTCGATCTCGAGGCCGGGCAGGGACTTCGGCACGGAACCGGTGGCGAGGAGGACGTGACGACCCTCGACGCGGCGGCCGTCCACGTCCACGGACGTCGGCGAGGACAGGTGGCCGGTGCCCTCGATGTAGGTGACCTTGCGGGAGGCGACGAGACCCTGCAGACCCTTGTAGAGGCCCGAGATCACGTCGTCCTTGTACTTGTGCACGCCCTTGATGTCGATGCCCTCGAAGGAGGCCTTGACACCGAACTGCTCGGCCTCGCGCGCCTGGTCGGCGACCTCGCCGGCGTGGAGCAGGGCCTTCGTCGGGATGCAGCCGTTGTGCAGGCAGGTGCCGCCGAGCTTGTTCTTCTCGATCAGTGCGACGTCCAGGCCCAGCTGCGCTCCGCGCAGCGCCGCGGCGTAACCGCCGCTACCGCCGCCGAGGATCACTAGGTCGAAAACGGTGCTGGCGTCGTTCGCCACGTCACGTCCTCCATGCATGTGCGCTCGTCGCCGGTCGTCAGTGACCGGGCGGCGGCTGGTGTTCGGCCGCTTTATTTCGGCCCTGTGGTGGGGGCCCTGTCCTGCCGAGAACCCATCTTCGCACTTGTTGGCGGACCGCGGGACGCGGGGCCGGTGGATGAGACCGGCCGATCGTCCGTACGGAGGCCCGCCGCGGCGTGCGAACCTACGGATTTCGTCGCGGGCGAACACCCGCGACCGCCCCGGGCGGCCACCCGCGACGCCCCGGGCGAACGGCCGAGACGGCCCCGGGCGGGCCGCCCGGGGCCGTCGCGGTGTGCCTTGCGCCCGAGGTCA